>DASXWI010000280.1:0-13062 GCA_036503755.1 Saprospiraceae bacterium
CCTCTCCGACGCTCAGATTTTTAAAAGGTAATACAGCAATGGATTTATTGGTTTCTAGTTCATCTATTCCTGCGGATGAAGAATTGGGTTGGAGTGCAAGAAAGTAACCTGCAGTCAGCACAAGAACAAGTATGCTTAGAATCAACTCAACAGACCATTTCTTTTTTTTCGGGACTACTTTGAGCTTACCTTCAATCAACTTCAAGTCCGGCGTGACAACTTCAGGATTTGTTAACGCATAGACTTCAATTGTTTCGTCCACATTTTTGAAATCAAACTTTCCAATCGACATGGTATGAAACTCATGGTGATTTTTAGTTTTTTCAAAAACATCTTTTGAAAAAAGCACGGCACCTCCCTGGCCAATGGATTCTATCCTGGAAGCAATATTGACACCATCACCAAATATTTTTCCGCCTTCGATATAAATTTCTCCGATATGTATCCCGATGCGAACCAGAACACGCGGTTCCTGGAGTAATTGTTTTTGCATTTCCAGCGCGCAAAGCATCGCCTGTGTAGCACTGGTAAACAGACTCAGGCTGCCATCGCCATAATAATTATGAACTTCGCCATGATGAGCATGAACGAGACGTTGTAATATTTCCTGATGCTGTCTGACAGCCTCCATAGCTGCATGTTCGTCCCGTTGCATCATCGACGTATACCCGACAATGTCCGTAAACATGATGGCCACGAGGTGGCGGCTGGAATCTTTGAGTTCCATATTTGAGACATCAAAGTTAGCCCGAATCAGAAAGGACTACAAGTTTTACCTATCCCATAAACATGGGATTAGAACCAATGTAAAGGGGTTATAATGCTATAGCATTATGAAAATCCTTTTTTCATTTTTCATTTTTCCTTTCAGGGGCTAAATCCCCTTTCTACTATCACGCCCTTTCAGGGCTTCCTGAACTTATAGCTCTCTATTCATTCCTCAGCCCTCCATTTTTCATTTTTCACTCTTCATTTTTCATTTAAATTACCAATCGCCTGCGTAACTCAGATCCATCTTACTGCTAAAACGTAAATACTCATAAAGCCTGCGATTGATCTGCCGGATATGGTGATAGTCATGAGCCAGCCAGTTACTTAATAATTGGTACGCACTTAAATCACCAATTGTAGGATGATGATAGATATTTTTCCATTCAGGATTTTTTAAAGCCTTCAATTTTTGGATGGATTTCTTTCTTTCTGCCAGAAATGCTTTGAGTTTTTCTTCAAAATCCTGCTTTATATATTTTCTTTCTGTTACCCAGCCAGGTGGATCAATAGAGGGGGGTTGTATTTCAGGAGTCAGGAGGGTATTGAGCAATCTTGCCCGAAAGTCTTCACGCTCCTCATCATACAAATGGCAGATAATCTCTAACAAGGACCATTCCGACGCTTGGGCTTTCCAACGGATTGCCACTTTGTCTTTGTTTTTGAGCAGGGTTTTAATGACCTGGCGATTGGCTTCAAGTTGGAGGATGATTTGATCTGGTTTCATAAAATTAAAATAGGGAATAAAATTTGCTTCTTCCTGCCTTATGTACCTACGTAGGCTGCTAAAGCTATGTATTCCAGTCCTATTCCTGTTGATTGCGAGCAACGCTGACGGGCAGGTTGTCAATATTGAACGAAGACGAATTGTCACGGACACCACCGGTTGGTTTGGCTCTGTTAATTTGAATTTTGCCAGCTCCAAAACGACCAAATCTATCCTCTCCCTTTTTGCCGGAGGTTTATTGGAGTATAAGGCAAAGAACAACAAGGATCTCTGGCTCTTTATCACGGACTTCAGTCTGATCACCGGGGACGATGAAAAATTTTCCAATGCGGGGTTTGGTCATTTGCGTTATAACCGTAAGTTGAATGAAACCTTTAGGTGGGAATTTTTTACACAGGTTCAATATAACGGACTCACTAAAATTGATACCCGCGCACTTTGGGGGACCGGAGTCAGGATTAAACTTACGCAATACGAACAAGCTAAATTTTACCTGGGAGTTGCTTATATGTATGAATACGAAGCACTCATTGATCCGGTTGATTACAACTACGACAATCGAATAAGTACCTATTTTACGTTTACTTTATTGCCTGAAGAAAAGGTCTCTTTTACAAGCACTACGTACATGCAGCCGAAGATCATTGACTTCAGCGATTACCGGCTCACCAACGAAACCAATCTCTCTCTCGGCATCACCGAGAAGCTCTTGCTCAACGTCACGTTTAAATATAATTACGACGTTGTCCCACCGGAAGGGGTACCCAACAGTACCTATTATTTTATTAATGGACTGCAGCTCAATTTTTGAGAAGGCTTATAGGGTTATAGGGTTATAGGGTTATGTCTGCATTGGGTTATAAGTTTATCTAATGAGTTTCAATTGTAGGTGATCAATAAGCAAGGAGTTATAAATTCCGATAAGCTTATAAGCATATAATCCTATAAGCTGGCCTTGGAGAGTTTCCACCATTATAAAAATCAGTCGATTACCACGGAGTGTTAAATTTTTCTTAAAATACGAAGCCCTTCGTACTAAAAGCATCCATTTCCCTATTATTGTATACGAAACCATTCGTACTCAATATGACAATCGAAATACGACCTACAGAAAGTGAGCTGGAAATCCTCCAGATCCTATGGAAAAAAGGAGCTTCCACCGTCAGAGAAATCAATGACTTGCTCAATGAAAACCCAGACAAGTCCATTGGTTACACCACAACCCTCAAAATCATGCAGATCATGTTTGAAAAAGGGCTCCTCTCCAGGGACGAGTCTCAGCGGACACATGTCTATGCAGCGGAAGTCAGGGAAGGGAAAATACAATCTGCCTTACTCGACCGGTTTTTAAACGCGGCGTATAAAGGCTCTGCCTCTAAGCTTGCCTTACAGCTGTTGGGAAATCATAAAACGACACCCGACGAACTCGCTGAAATCAAAGCCTTGATCCAAAAACTTGAAAAAAAATAAACCATCATGAACCAGGTCCCTTCCTTATTGCAAACTGAATGGATGAAAGCGCTTGGATGGACATTTGTCCACTCACTCTGGCAAATTGCGCTGATCGGAATGTTGCTCTTTATTATCCTGCGACTCATTCCGGGACGAAGTGCCCATATGAGGTACACCATATCCACTATGGCTCTTTGGCTCGTACTGGTCACATCCATAACCACTTTTATCATCATGTTACCTGATACCAACATCATAAATGAGGTGTCAGGAAAATTGGTCCTTCTTTCACAAAATGATCCAATTACACTGGCCGATAAAATTTCAGCCTGGCTCGAAGCAAGAATGCCGATGATGCTTACGATTTGGTCAGTTGGAGTAGCGATGTTGATGGTAAGGCTTGCTATAAGTCTCTTTTGGGTACGACATATCCGACATACAGCCATTCCTGAAGAAGAATTGCAAACCCTCTTAAATCAATTGATCAACAGATTAAAACTTTCAACAAAATCAGGGGCATCTTCTACATCATTGATTTCATCACCTGTGACGATTGGTCACCTTAAACCAATGATCCTTTTCCCAGTTGGAATCATCAATCAATTGACACCGCAGGAAGTTGAAGCTATTCTTACGCACGAACTAGCGCATATTGTTAGAAAAGATTACTTATCAAATCTTATCCAATCTTTTATTGAAACACTTTTCTACTACCATCCAATAACATGGTGGATATCCGGAGTGGTCAGAACCGAGCGTGAAAACAGGGCAGATGATCTCGCCATTTCGTGGTGCGGTGATCACCTCGCCTATGCCAAAGCACTAATGACTGTGCAAGAAATGCAAGTTCGCCATACCACACCACTGGCGATTGGCTTTTCTTCCAACAAAGGTGTCATGCTTGCCCGCATTCAACGTATTCTGAATCTACCTTATAAAAATCATAATCAAATGGAAAAAACAGTGCTCCTTAGCTTATCCACACTATGTTTCCTGGCGTTTACACTGACCAGTCATACCACTCCAGATCAACCTGATTCGATGGCCACTACCTTGCCTGTGTCAATCAATGTGAGTGCAGAGATTACTGACTCTATTCCTTCTGAAGGAGTCTACCGTATCCATAAAAAAACAGACGATCAGGATATCACCATCAAAGTGGAGAATGGAGATATTAAAGAATTAAAAATAGACGGTAAAGAAATCCAGCCATCTGAGTATGAAGAATATGACGAAGTCATAAGTGATTTATTCGGTGCCATGGAAGCCCCAATCGCAATGGAAGGTTTTGATTTCATGATCCCTTCCATTCCTCCAATGCCTGGTATGCCCATGATGCCGGAGATGCCTTATATGATTGAAGGTTTGGAATTTCCAGAAATGCCGGAGATGCCAGAAATACCCGAATTCCAATGGGATCAACTATTCGACGAGAGCAATATGCAATGGTCTGTCGACGGCGATAATATGTTCATCATGAATGCCGATGGTCTGAATAATTTAAAGATCATGACAGATTCCACTCCCGACGGACAAACTAAAATCATCATCATCACGGACGGCGATTCATCGGTTATCTGTGCAGATAAGTTTAGCTGGTCTGGTGCAGCACCTTTCATCTATCAGCCCGGTCATCCTGCAATGAATGAAGAAGAATGGAAGGAGCACCAGGAAGCATGGAAAGCTCAAGCTGAAGCCTGGAGGGAACATGCCGATACATGGCGCGAACAGCAGCATCAGTGGCGTGATAATTGGCGTACACAAGCAGACCAAATGCGTGCAGAGCAGGAACACTTACGTTCTTTGGAAAGACATCCATACCGATTGTCAGATGAACAACAACATGCCATCGAACGCGAACTAAGCCAACTAGATGAATTGAAGGACATCTATGTGATAGGCAGGCCCCGAGTGAGTCTTAGCGAAGAAATGGTCAATGATGGTCTCGTCGCCCCAGGGGCGGAGGTAGAAGTTCAACTGACCCCTGAAAAAATGAAAATTAACGGGGAAAAAATGCCTGAGGCAATACATCAGAAATATCTTGAACTCTATGAGCAACAACAAGGTGTCGAACTTTCAGGAAACTCCAAGGTAGAGTTTACCACCAAGAGCAAACAACGTATGTAATTCGTCCTACCAAGTCATCTGTCTATCGAATAAACCCGATAGCACCTTGACTTGCGGTAACATCAGGACTATCTTTTCAGTCGAATCAAAACCATTTAAACCTTATCAATCCAATTCCTTATGAAACATGCAAGTTTACTGATTGTCTTCTGTGCACTGTTTAGCCTCTCGGCAGTAGCCCAGTCCGCGACCACCGTGGAGAAAACAACGCAAAGGATTACCATTACAACTAAAAAAGTTGACGACAAAGGACAGACGATAACGGAAACGTACATTGCTGAAGGAGAAGAACCTGAAGCCATCCTGGAAAAAATGGCGATTGATCCTGAGGTCATCAAAACGATGAAAGTAGAAGGGGAAATAGAGACCACGGATGGAGAAAGATTGTTCTTATACAGGTCAGCAGGAGACAATGTGATTGTTGAGGGTAAACTAAATGAAAATGTAACCCTGGATGAAACCCGAAACATCATAGTCATTAAAAACGTAGATGAAGGTACCGGACTGACAGAAAGTAAAAAGATCGTTACAGTATATACAGATGATTCTCCAAGAGTACATACCTACAGGCGTAGCGGAGAACAAAAAACAAATTGCGCAGCTCTTGGGGTATACGTCGGTTCCAGCGAAGATGTCTTTGGGGCAAGAATTAACAAACTGATCGAAAAAGGAGGTGCAAAAGAAGCCGGATTGATCGAAGGAGACATCATCAAGAACATCGATGAATTTGTAGTGACTGACTTTTCATCTTTATACTTTGCGCTATCACATTATAGGGCCGGAGATGAAGTAGAAGTACGTTATACAAGGGACGATCAATATCATAATGTCAAGGTGACCCTCAAAGATTGGGCTCAGCTTCCTGGCCAGGAATTCAGAGCAAGAACGGATTGCGGTGAACCAGAAGCTCCTGTTGTTGTAGAACCAAAACGCGATAAAGGTGATCATTTATCATCCATCCATGAATTCCAAACATTGGAACTTACAGATGCAAGAATTTTCCCTAATCCATCTAATGGCCAATTCTCTTTGTCCTTTACGACAACACCAGGCCCATTGTTTGTGTCCGTCACAGATGCTCATGGCAAAGTAGTCTTTCGCGAAAAAAATGATAACAACACAGGGTACTACAACCGCCACATAGATATTAAAGACGTGCCCCAGGGTAATTATATCATTTCTGTGACACAGGATGATAAGGTATTCACCCAGCAGATATCTAAACAGTAATAAAATACTTTCATACTTATATTTATATAAAGCCGTAAGTGATCACTTGCGGCTTTTTTATTGCATAAAAAAGTTGAGGCTAAGGCGAAGTGATGTCGCTGTCCTGTCATCCACGGCTTGAAAGTCCTGGCAATTCATACCTCACTGTGCTCGGTTATTGTTTTGCGGCTTGATAGCCGTCATCATTCAAATTGATTTCCAGGGTTTATTGTGAAGCATAGCATCAAATAGCGGCCGCAGGACGCTATAAAAAAAGCAATGTTAAGCTTAAGTTTACTTAAGCATGTGCGTCAGCAAATTTTCATTTGCGTCTTCAAATCATCTCTCTGTCATCCACGGCTTGAAAGCCGTGGCAATTCATACCTCGCAGTGTTCGGGTATTGTTTTGCGGCTTGATAGCCGTCATTATTCAAATTGATTTCCAGGGTTCATTGTGAAGCATAGCATCGAATAGCGGCCGCAGGACGCTATAAAAAAAGCAATGTTAAGCTTAAGTTTACTTAAGCTTGTGCGTCAGCAAATTTTAATTTGCGTCTTGAAATCATCTCTCTGTCATCCACGGCTTGAAAGCCGTGGCAATTCATACCTCGCTGTACTCGGTTATTATTTTTCGGCCTGATGGCCGTCATCATTCAATTTGATTTTACTAGTATTGAAATAGCGATGTATATTTTCAATATTTGCATGGTAAACGCACACCCACACTCACACTCACACCTCTTACTGTCTTACTGTCTTACTGTCTTACTCTCTTACTCTCTCACCGTCTCACTGTCTTACACATGTCTCGCGGACTTATTACCATCGGCCTCCTTGTTTTATCCAACATCTTCATGACCCTCGCCTGGTACGGCCATTTGAAGTTTGGCGAAATGAAAGGTTTTCAAAAACTTGGCATGATTGCCATCATCCTCATCAGTTGGGGCATCGCCCTTTTTGAATACTGCGCCCAGGTCCCTGCAAATCGTCTCGGGTATCAACAATATGGGGGCCCATTTACCTTGGTACAATTAAAAGTTATACAAGAAGTGATCACCTTGATCGTCTTTACAGTCTTTGCCCTTCTTGTTTTTAAAAACGAATCCTTCCGCATCAATCACCTGATCGGGTTTGTATTCCTGATATTGGCAGTGTATTTCATTTTCAAAAAATGAGAAAAGGCGAATGTAAAGGCTGAGGCTGAGGAAAAGGCAATGGGATTTCACTACCCCAAAGATCCACGGCTTGAAAGCCATGGCAATTCATCCCTCGCTATGCTCGGTTAATATTTTGCGGCCTGATGGCCGTCATTATTCAATTTGATTTTGGGATATCCACAGAATTGAGATTCATTTACACAAACAGTCACGTTGCATCTAAATTGAAAACAACATCACTCCATCGCCACATCACGAAACAAACCCTATGCCCTATGCCCTATGCTCTATGCCCTTACACCGCCGGTTCCTGTTGACTTAAACAGTGAAAACTACCTAGCCCCCAGATTATATCCGTTGAATCAATGCCCACCACATCTCTTTCCGGAAAACATTCGCTTAAAATATCAAGAGCTTCTACATCTCTTTTACAACGGAAGGTGGGAACGATGACATGAAGATTGGAGATATAAAAATTGGCATACGATGCTGGCAGTCGCTGACCTTCGTAATATACCGGGTCAGGCATGGGCAACTCTACAATCGTGAGTTGACGATCATCTGCCAGGCGCATCTCTTTTAATTGTTTAAGATTGCGTTTGAGTAGTGCATAATTTTCATCTTGCTTATTGTGTTCAATGACGGTGATCACGGAATCTTCTTTATAAAAGCGCACCGTATCATCAATGTGACCATCCGTATCATCACCTACAATGCCTTCATCAACCCATAAGATTTGTTGTACCCCATAATAATCAATAAGGTATTGTTCTATCTCTCGCTTCGTGAGGTGAGGATTTCGATTTGGATTGAGAAGGCAAGATGTAGATGTTATTAACGTGCCTGCTCCATTGAAATCAACGCTACCTCCTTCCATGATGATACCCGGATGATAGACCGGAATATTGTATGCTTTGGCAATCAGGGTAGGAATGACATCATCAAGATCAAACGGAGGATATTTTCCACCCCACGCGTTGTGGCCCCAGTCAACGATAACTTTGGATTGTCGCCCTTCGGGATTGATCAAAAAAGCCGGGCCATGATCTCTGCACCAGGCATCATTGGTTGGATGATGAAAAAAACGAACGCGATCCAGCGGAACATTATGATGATTGAGTATCCTGCTCGCATGCTCTTCCATGTTTTTGTCAGCAACATTGATGTGGACATATTCTCCGGCAGTCAATACTTTGACAAACTGTGCGTATGAAGAAAAAATGGTTTCGATTTTGCCTGGCCAGGTATCCGGATTATGAGGCCAGCTTAGCCACGTAGCGGTATGCAACGCAAACTCAGCAGGGAAATAATATCCACCTGCTGCAGGGGTGTTTTCACTCATCGATATACCTTCTTGTGATCGGTTCATAGGAATCAATCCGCCTGTCTCTTAAAAAGGGCCAGTGAGTACGGTATTGATCTGTCTTTTGCGTATCGATTTCTACCACCAACGTTTCTTCATGTTCATGAGATGCTTGATGGAGAATTGTTCCAAAAGGATTTGATACAAAAGAGCCTCCCCAGAATTTCATCCGGTTGTCCTGTTCATAGCCAACCCGGTTGACGCCGACTACATGCACACCATTGGCTACTGCATGACTACGCTGGATAGTTTGCCAGGCGTTGTATTGTTCCGTATTGGTTGCATCATCCTGAGTATGGGCCCAACCGATCGCTGTGGGATAAAATAATATTTCAGCTCCCATCAATGAAGTGATCCTTGCGGCCTCCGGGTACCATTGATCCCAACAGATCAATACACCGATTGTAGCAAACTTTGTATGGAAAACTTTATACCCAAGATCACCGGGTGTGAAATAAAATTTTTCATAATAATTAGGATCGTCCGGGATATGCATTTTTCTGTATTTCCCCAGGTAAGTTCCGTCAGCATCAAGTACTGCAGTGGTGTTGTGATATAATCCTTGCGCTCTCTTTTCAAATAAGGATGCAATGATTACCACACCTAGTTCACCGGCGACTTTTGACAACTCCTCTGTTGTTGGTCCAGGGATTGCCTCGGCCAAAGCAAAGTGATCATAGTTTTCCTCATCACAGAAGTAAAGTGATGTAAACAACTCCTGCAGACATATAATCTGTGCGCCATCCTTATGTGCTTTCCGGATACCTTCAATAGCCTTTAATACATTGGCAGCCTTCTCTGCTACACAACCCATCTGAACCAACCCGATCTTTATTTTACTCATGTGCTTTAAGTTGGTGCAAAAGTAGTGGATAATATGCTTATAAAGCTTATGGGCTTATAGGATTATAGGCTTAGGTGGTTAAATGTTTAATTGTGGAAATGGTTAATTCTTATTCACAAACTTTGCAAGTGTGCACAGTGTTTAGAAAGTTTAGTATTAGGGCCTGTTCGGCCCTAAAGTTTAGAGAGTTTAGTTCATCTATATATCACTTATCATGTTAACAGATGCTTCATAAAAAGCTTATAGGCTTATGTAGCTTATAAGGATATAACTACTAAACACTGTGACCATTGAAAATACTGCTGGAAGTGGTACTTTTCGATAATGCATAAAGCAAGCAGGTAGCTGGTAGCTGGCGGCTGGTAGCTTATCTGACAGCTTTTCATATCTTTCCCGTCATGAAACTGATCAGCTGGAATGTCAATGGTGTCCGAGCGGTAGCTAAGAAAGGATTTGCGGAACAGATAAAATCCTGGGATGCGGATTTTATTTGCCTTCAGGAAACGAAAGCCCAGGATGACGAAGTCAGGCAAGCTTTGGCTGACATTAAAGACTACGAAATTTTTCCTTCTTCTGCGATTCGTAAAGGTTACTCAGGTACTGGGATTTTAACAAGACACAAACCAAACAATGTCTTCTTCGGAATCGGTAAAGAGGAACATGATCAGGAAGGAAGGGTAGTGACGGCGGAGTATGACGATTTTTTTGTGCTTACTGCCTATATCCCAAATTCGGGAAGCGATCTTGGTCGATTAGATTATCGCCAGACATGGGATAAAGATTTTCGTGAATATCTCAATAAGTTGCAACAGCAAAAGCCCGTCATCGCTTGCGGTGATTTTAATGTCGCTCATCAACCCATTGATCTTGCGCGGCCGAAAGAGAATTACAATAAGACATCAGGTTATACCCAAAAGGAAATCGATGGCATGGTCGAATTACTCAAATCCGGTTTTACAGATACATACCGTCATCTTAAGCCGGAGGAAAAAGGATACAGCTGGTGGAGTGCAAGGTTTGGAGCACGGCAGAAAAACATTGGCTGGCGTATTGATTACTTCTTGGTATCCAATCCGCTAATTACCTCTGTAAAGGATAGTCTGATCATGCCTCACGAAATGGGCAGCGATCATTGCCCGGTTGTGCTTGTTTTGAAATAGGCAGATCTTTTGATGGGATGCCAGACATCAGATGCCAGATATCAGACGCCAGATAGCAGAACATATTTAACCATTTCCCCAGATAACCATTTAACCCTTTATTGCAAACCATTTCCCCAATTAACCATTTCCCCAATTAACCATTTAACCATATCAACGTTTACCATTTAACGTTTACCAATTACCATTTAACAGAATAAAACAATGATAAAAAAGGAATATACCAAAGGAGATCTCACCGTTGTCTGGCAGCCGGACCTCTGTATTCATTCAGCGGTTTGTTTTAATCAATTGCCTGAAGTCTTCAAACCAAGAGAGCGTCCATGGATCCAGATGGAAGCCGCTGATATTGAACAAATACGCGAAACCGTGCATGCATGTCCTTCTGGTGCACTTTCTATAAAACCTGTTCCATCTCCATTTCCTGCAGCCGAACCAGAATTAGTTCACCCTAAGGCCACGGTTAAGATTTTTGAAAATGGCCCTGTCCGTGTATTAGGACCTTGTGACATCACGATGGCGGATGGCAGCGTCGTAGAAAAGCTAAATGGGGTTTCTTTCTGCCGATGCGGAGGCTCTGCCAATTTGCCTTTTTGCGATGCCAGCCACAAGACGAATGGGTTCAAAGGATAGTTAGCTCAAGGCGGACTGAAAATATTTTGAAAATTTTCCGGAAAACACATTATAAATTTTTATAAAGTGTTTATATTTCGCTAACCATACGTTCCGGACCCATGTCAGCATTATCCTTCTTCATGAACCTATGTTCCCGAATGGAAAGTCTTCACCCCCATCTCCGCAAGTCCACCCTCCTCTCCTCCCCCTCAATTGAATACAAGGGCAGGGCATTTGCCATGATGTATGAGGACCGGATTGTCCTCAAGCTTGACGGCCAATCCTTACCTGATTCGGGCACCCTCGGTTGGCAGTACTACAAGCCCTATGGACAACCTGTCTACCTTCAGAAATGGGTCGAAGTACCTTACTATTACCATACCGACTGGCACGACCTGGCTGAGCAGGCTCTTGATGGGTTGAAGGATTCACTTGGTGAAGAATAAAAGAGCTATCAGCTGTCGGCTATCTGCTATCAGGATTGGCTACCAGCTACCAGCTATCAGCTTCCAGTGAAATAGGCTTTAGTTTTTGTTCAATCCCCTCTGCCCTCTGCCCCATGCCCTATGCTATGTTATCTTTGTAAAAAAGATAACCAATGCTCCCGCCAAAGCGAGTAGGCTTGTTTTTCGGCTCTTTTAATCCCATTCACACTGGTCATTTGATCATAGCGGAGTATATGGCCACGCATACTGACCTGGAGCAAGTCTGGTTTGTGGTTTCTCCTCACAACCCCCTTAAGCAGCGGTCCACTCTGGCCAATGATTTTGACAGGCTGCATATGGTCCAGCTGGCGATAGAGGATAATCCCAAACTCAAAGCATCCAATATTGAGTTTTCGCTGCCTAAACCCTCCTATACGGTAGATACCATGGTCTACTTGCATGAAAAGTATCCACAGCACCAGTTTTCCCTCATCATGGGAGCCGACAACCTGGACAGCATTCATAAATGGAAGAATTATGAAATACTGTTAAAGCGCTATAGTATCCATATATATAACCGTGAAGGTGCTTCAATCGATTTGTCTGCCCACAAAGAGGCCGATATTAAGGTTTATGAAGTTCCTATGATTGCCATCTCTTCCACATATATCCGCCAAAATATTGCCTCCGGGTTATCTATCAGGTACCTGGTTCCCGAAAGTGTCTACCAATTTCTTGACGGTTCAAGGCTTTATAAACAATAATTCTAACGTCCCTTCCATTTATTAGGGGTATTGGGTGCCACGGACCAAAACAGCCGGGTATTTCTCTACGTTTATCTTTGACCCGCTTTATGAAAAAATTTGTCCTCTTTCTGATACTCACTGCTCACTGCTCACTGCTCACTTTTTCGCAGAGTGATCTTCGTCTTGGTCAATGGTCCGAACATCTACCATACAATGGCGGCTCTACCGTTACCCAAAGTCCGACAAGGATATATTATGGTAGCGAATTTGCCCTGATCGCCATTTCAAAAGAAGATACCTCGCAAGCTGAGTTTTTTTCAAAAGTGGATGGATTGAGTGATGTCGAACCA
This sequence comes from Saprospiraceae bacterium, assembly GCA_036503755.1. Classification (GTDB taxonomy): domain Bacteria; phylum Bacteroidota; class Bacteroidia; order Chitinophagales; family Saprospiraceae; genus Opimibacter. The sequence goes on from DASXWI010000280.1 coordinate 12,944, forward strand.
TCGTGGATAAAATACCATCACCTCTACAAGACACTCATCATTGGATACGCTAATGGGAATATCGACCTCATGGATTCCAACGGTGTTCAGAACATCAATGACATTGTCCGCAATTCATC
>DASXWI010000281.1:0-2315 GCA_036503755.1 Saprospiraceae bacterium
AAGTACATCAGATCCTTCTACTAAAAATACACAAGTCGGTGCCTCATCATTCAAAAACTTAAACGCAGGTCCGTAGTTGTCCTCAAAATCAACATCGATGTATGCTTCCTTCGTTTTATACATTTGCCATGCTGGATGTTCAACGCTATACTTGGATGTTGTTTGATTCCGGCCTTTACTCAGTCCCCAGTGTTGCACGGCGATAAAGGATGCTTCACTATCGGCAATCAAATCCAGTGGTTGTTTGTCCGCAACCACCTTAATAGTATTCCAATTCTTCTTTTTCCATTCATAAGAGATGGTCTGGCTATTACTGTCCTCTGACCACTCATGTTTCATTGGCCTGTCATATTTCTCTCCATAAACCGAATTGGCTACAAAGGTGACGGCTGGCTTAGGTACGATCTCTTTTATGAAAACTGTTCCACGTTTCCATTCTACTGCCTCTTTAAAGCGTACATAAAACCGAAGGTTTACTTCTTCAAAGTTAGTATGGAATGGAATTTTAATTCCTTTCAACCTTGTGTTTAAAAACATAAAACCGACGAGGCTGATATAGCAAGTACCGTCCCTATAATCCAATTCGGTATGCCTCGGAAGATATGGCTTAAGGATGTTTGCATCTACAGCATAATTGGCCATGATGAGCTTACGCCAGGCTGCAGTAAGGAATACTTTATTCACGCGCGGAGATTAATTGAAACCCCTTGTTTTCAACTAAATGAAAATAAAAAGACGAGAGTAATGACAAGCATGCATAGCCAAAAACTAGCCAAGGCAATCCACTTGATACCCTTGACAATCCAAACCAATCGAACTGATGATTTATTATGAGTGTAATCAACAATGCAAATCTCACTACTTCTGCAACTGGAGCATAAGCCGCTTTATCCATTAAAGACGTCACACTAAAAATAGAGACAAACAAAAACAAACCATAAAATAATACTCCTGGGAAATCAATATCTCCAAAGCGTAAAAACAAATCCATGGTAAACGCCAGGAGTATCCACATCTGGATCCATGACCAGGTAAGCAATTTGCCAGAGACAAATGTGTCATATTTATTCAACCGATATACATCATCTACAATGACTACCGGATATTTTTCGATTACATCTGCAGGCCTCCAGCCCGTAGGCATAAACCAGATTCTAATCTTGTCGTTCCAATTATTCGTTCTGATAGCATCTCGCAGGATCAGCCAAATATGTTGCACCCCAATCAACAATGGATTCCAGGTTTTGACAGGACGCTTTACACCATAGACGGGCGGTATTTCTTTCAACTCAGGCTGGAAGGTACCAAAGAGTTTATCCCAGATGATAAAGATCTGTCCGTAGTTTTTGTCTATATATTCCGCGTTGATCGCATGATGCACACGATGATGTGAAGGAGTCACTATAAAATATTCGAGCCAACCCATCTTACCAATGAGGCGTGTATGGTACCAAAACTGTGCAAACAATTGTATTGGTGCGATAATAGCAATTACTTCCACCGGGACTCCAATGAGTGCAGCAGGTAAAAGAAAAATGCCCACAAAAGAAAAGATCTCTGACACACTTTGTCGAAGCGCACAAGACAAATTGAATTCTTCACTGCTATGATGGATGATATGCCTGTTCCAGAAAACGTTGATGGTGTGTTCCATGCGGTGTATCCAATAGCCTGCAAAATCCTTAGCGACAAAAGCGATCACAAAGACATACCACTGCTTACCAATATCAAACAAAGCAATACGATCAACAAGCCACCCGTAGCTCACGATAGCAATGGAAAGTCCGAGTACATCTTTTACAATATTGGAAATACCTGATGTCAGGCTTGAAATCATATCCGGACCCCTGTTGATTTTGACGCCCATCTTCCATGAAAAGAATGCTTCGATTCCGATCAATGCAAGGAAGATAGGAATGGCGTAAGTGAGGGCCTGTGCGTAGGATTCCATGGGACGAAATATAGTGAAAATGAGCTTCCTTACCCCCTTTCAGGGGGCAAAGGGGGTAAAGAGAAATCTATTCCCACGGATAAATCTTCCTCCAATCCTCTTTCATACTCACCACCACCCAATTCATTTTCGCAGCATCATCCAATCCCTTTTCCAATTTGCCAATATGTGATCCACGATCATAGGCTACTTCGCGCAATGAATCTGTATGATGCACTAACATACCAAACCTTGGCCCAGGACCTGAAGTAGTCCATTGCAACATCGCATAATCTCCATCTGAATTGCCGGCAGTAAATACAGGACGCTTGCCGATGTATTGATGTATTCCTACTGGCTTGCCTTCTTTATCATCGATAAAATT
>DASXWI010000282.1:0-10912 GCA_036503755.1 Saprospiraceae bacterium
GATTGCTTAGCGGATGCGTTACCAAGAAGAGCCGGAATGACCAGTCAAAAATAGGGCAATACTACCATAATCTCACTTCAAGGTTTAACGGTTGGTTTAATGCCAATGAGTTGGTCAACCAGAGTGTCCTAACCCTCGAAGAACAACACATAGACAACTACAACGAAATTCTTCCTCTGTATGAGTATGCTGCGGTTGATAATGCGGATGCTGTAAAAGCAGATCTAGACGAAGCCATTAAGAAAGTCTCTGTCGTCGTGACACTCCATGAATACAGTGACTGGGCCGATGATTGTTATCTATTGATTGGCAAATCCCTCTACCTTAAAAAGGATTATGAAGCGGCTGAAAATGCCTTTGAATTCTACATGGATGAATTCATGCCCAATGGGAAACGCGCAACTATAAAAAATAAAAAGCCTCGTAAGCACACTTCCGCACGTACAAGTAGTAGATCCTCTTCTGAAGCAAAAGAAGCTAACAAAAGAAAAAAGGAACTCCAGAAAGCGAGGAAAAAAGCTGAAAAGGAAAGAAAAGCGTACAACAAAGAATTACGTAAGCGCAAGAAGAAAGGCCAGTCAACAGATGACCTGGTCAGACCAGGTACAACGAAAGCGGCTGATGGAACCACTACCATCCCTCTTTCCGAAGTAAAGAAATACGAACCTACTGCGGCTGAGTTAAAAGCAAAGGCAAAAGAAGAAGGAGACCAGGCGAATTTTTTCCTTCGTGCTGCTGCCTATGATGAAGCTATTTTATGGCTAGCCAAGTCTTATATCGAACGTGAAAACTGGACTGCAGCCGATTATCAGTTTAGAAGAATTGAAGGAGATGATGTATTACCTCCAAGAGTGTATGAAGAACTGCCGGTGGCACGCGCTTACTATCACTTGATGAGGGAAAATTATGCACAGGTCATTCCTTTCCTGGAAGTTGCTGTTGAACGAGCAAGTGATAAGTCGGATAAAGCAAGATATAGTTACATCATTGCTCAATTGCATTTTCGTGAGGGACGCGTTGAAGAAGCAAGAGCTTTTTACGAGAAGGCCTTGGACTATAGCAATGATTACGACATGATTTTCAATACCCAATTGAGTATTATAAAATCATCCGTAAAAAACAAGACCATGACCGAGGCTGAAGCGGTCAGTCAACTTGAAAAAATGGCAAGGGATATTAAGAATATTCCTTACCTCGGCCGAATCTATTATCTAATGGGAACTATGGCCGTTGATAATAACGAAATACCACTTGCTATTCAACACCTGGAGAAGAGTGTCGAGACAGTAGGGGATGATCTTTTCCAGAAGATTGAAAGCCAGTTTTTGCTGGCTACGTTATACATGCAGGAGAAAATGTATGTCGAAGCAGAGCAGGCTTACAAGGCATGCGCCAGTATCATGAAAACTACAGATCCGAGATACAAGAATGTAAAGAAATTTGCGGACAACCTTACCGATATTGCGCTCAACCTGAATACTATCGCGCTACAGGATAGTTTATTATATCTGTCTACACTCACTCCAGATCAATTAAAAGTGATCGGGGTTAACCTGAAGAGACAAAAACAGAAGGAAGCAGAAGAAGCTGCCAAAAACAAAGCTGCTGCTACAGGTAATAAGTTTTCACCTGGAAATACGGCCGCAAGTCCGGGAGGCAATGTTCCACCACCAGCAATAAATTCTTCAGGCACCGCACCTGAGGTAATCTTCTGGGCATTCGATGATAAGAACATTAAGAAATCGCGAAGAGATTTTGAACAAGTTTGGGGTGATATTGAACTGACGGATTATTGGAGAGTAAGTTCAAAAGCAACACAATTCGCTTCAACTGCCGAAGAAGTTTCTGATGATGCTACTTCTGGTGTTGCTATTTACGAAAGTGAAATAGAGGACTTCTTCAAAGATGTTCCTAAGACAGATTCTGCGCGTGCCATAAGTCACGGCAAGATCAGGAGGGCGATGTTGCTTTTGGGAGCACTCTACAGGGATCGTCTTGAAGATTATAAGAGCTCCATTGAGATCCTGGAGTCTCTCCTGGCAAAGTACCCTGATTGCCCGGAAGAATTGGAAACGTTCTATCAATTATATCTTTCTGCTCTATCAGCTGGTGATCATGCCCGTGCGGATAAATATAAAGGCTTGTTGATTGCGCAATACCCGAATTCAAGATTTGCCAGGGTTCTCTCTGATCCAAATTTCGCTGCAGAGCAGATGTCGGAGCGTGATCGCTTGATCCAATATTATGATGAAACCCAGGTCTTATTCGAACAAGGAAAGCATGAAGAAGTACTAGCGAGAATCAGGGATCTTGAAAATAAATTCGGAACTAACAATGAGTTGATGGCCAAGTTTGATCTGCTCAAAGCGATGAGTTTGGGAGCTCAGGTTGGAAAGGAAGCCTATGTTGATGGCCTCAAGTATGTGATTGCCAGGTATCCAAACAGTGACGAAGAACGCAAAGCAAAAGATATGCTGCTTCTTCTGGGAGATACAGGATCAGGAAAAGCTTATGGAGAAGCAGGTCTGGAATCTGCTACCTATACGATGGAAGAAAATGCTTTACACTTTGCCATTGTATATGTCTCCAACCAGGATGAAATCACTTTATCCGATACAAAGATTGCCTTGGCAGAATTCCACAAGAAGTATTTTCAACTGGACAATCTGAAAATGGCAAGCCTTGTTTTTGATCCTGCAAAGAATCATTCCCTTGTGCTAGTCAGGTCATTCAATACGAAAGAAAAAGCGATGACCTATTATGAAACGGCTACACGGAATCCTAAAGATTTTCTTCCGGCGAATGCCATCTTCGAAGTGTATCCAATCACACAAAAAAATTACAGGGAAGTCATCAAAGCCAGGTCATTGGCTGAGTATAAGCAGTTTTTCGAAGCAAATTACTAGAGAGCTCTCAGCTCTCAGCTATCAGCTGTCAGGTTAGCTACCGGCTACCAGCTTCGAGCTTCCAGAAAAGAGCTATCAGCGCTCAGCTCTCAGCTCTCAGCTTTCAGTTTGTGTGGTTGTGAGTTAGCACAGCGCGCAGTTTGGTTTAATATTAAAAGTTGAATCTTTTGTCCACATTCTGGTAGCTCGAAGCTGGTAGCTGGAAGCCAAATATTAGTACCAACTGTGCATAAATAAGATGAATCTGTATTAATCATCCTGATAGCCGACAGCTGATAGCTGACAGCTTATTCAAAATCCATAAGAGGAGCTCCCTTTTCTACTGCTTGTCCGAGTGCTACTTGTATTGACTTAATGACGGCATCGTGTGGAGCTACAATCACATTTTCCATTTTCATGGCTTCCAGGATCATCAAGGCAGTACCTTTTGCTACTTCCTGGCCAGGGGTTATTTTTATACCTGTGACTAATCCCGGCATCGGGGCATTCATTGTCCGGAGTCTTTTGGCTTGTGCACTATTGAGGCCCATTTTTTCGATCAGTAGGTCAAGCCCATTCAATACATTGGCTTCTTTGATCTCGCCATCAATTTTAAACGTAAACTTTTTATGTGCCGTGTCGGATGCAATTACTTTGATGACATGTGTGTTCCCGTTTTCGAGAAGGTGATAGGTATCAGGAGAAACCTGGATGCAATCAAACTGCTCCCAATTTGTATCTACCAGGTCATATCGTTTGCCTTCAATATCGACAGCAAGAGAAGTTGAATTTTTCATGGCAAGGTTGTTTTCTTTTGCCGTCCCACTTTTTCAAGGAAGATCACTTCATAAATGGTTGACGTCACATAAATAATCAGAAACGGCCACACAAAGGTATTATCTGCAGGGTCGAACCCTTTCTTGTATCCTATGACGAGGGCCAGGCAAACCAGCATTTTCATAAACACAGCAATCATCACCAGTTGAATGTACAGTCTAGTCAATTTACTGTCTGCGGCAACCTGTGCAGCAACATACATCATCACAGAAAAAGCCACCATGGCGAGTATCGTGCTTAATATAAAGCCGAGATGGTTGCTGATGGGTTGAAAGCTGATCACCAGGAGGTAACACAAACCTGCCTGGACCAGCACGGTAATTCCCAGACCTGTCAGAAATCGTTTAGGGTTCATCTTTGCGATTAAGATCTTTGACAAGCTTATAGAAAAAGCCGGTGGTAAACAACAGGATCAATGCGATGGTAATGTATGGTCGTGGTGTTTGTAATGCCTTGTCAAGTTTCTGGCCGATCCATGCACCGATGCCCACCAGTACAAATAGCTGGATAGCCATCCCGCTGTATTTAAGATATTGATTAGAAGACGGAGGCTTCTGTGTCAAGACATGGCGGCTTTGGATTTACCCAAGGGGCTCAATTCAACAACCTCTTCTTCATCCCTTCCAGTTTTCCGTGGAGCCCCGGGAGACAAACCCATTTTGCATTTCACATTGAAGATGGATCCTGGTTGAACGATCAATTTCTGCGTGGATACATCACCTTCTATTTTCGCGGTTTCTTTGACATGCAAAACATCTCCGACGATAAGGATGCCTTCAAATCGACCCTCAATCACCGCATTCTCGCAGGTGATATCCCCGATAATGTTTCCAGTGGGTCCGATAATGACTTTGCCCTTACAGTTGAGTGATCCTCTAAGGGTTCCATCTATGCGGATATCCTTATCTGCTAGCAATGCACCTTCTACGCTTGTGCCTTGAACAAGGCTGTTGCTGGAGGTTGTGGAAGCGGCAGTGATGATGCCGTTTGATTTGCTCTTCTGTTCAATTTTTGAGTTGCCAAACATCCCTTAGTGAAATTAAAGTCGTGAAAAAATAGGTTCATGTCAAGGGGACTATAACCGGACAAAGGGGAGGTGATAAAGTTAATAAAAAAGTGAAGAGTGAAGAGTGAAAAGTGAAGAATGAAAAGCGATAAAATAAAAAGTGAAGAGCGTTTACAAGCACTCTTCACTTTTCACTTTTCGTTTTTCACTTAGAACTTCGGACAGTATACACCACGGCTTTGAGGACCGCAGACGAGGTAGATCATTGAGAATTCGAAACCACCGTTTCCACGACTTTCAGCACTCAGACTGGAGACATTGATATCATAGCTGAAACCAATACCCCAATTAGATACGTCAAAGCGTGTAGACAGGATAACCGCATCCATCAGGATAGGATCTGTAAAGTGACGGGCTAAACGAACCCAGGCACCCACCTGGAAGGACTGGTCATCATTGCCATCCATGTTAAATCTGAAACTATTACCAGCATTGATCTCCAGGGATGGACCTTGGTTGAAGAATACGGCGCCTGGTACCAGGGAAACATCTCCTCCACCCATTGGGAATTGACCACCTGCATGGAGTACTGCTTTTGTGTAATACTTCTCCACTTCTGGCCTATAGAATGAAAGATTGGCCCCATTGAGGTGATTAAATGCACCACCAAAGTAGAAGTTAGTATTCTTGTTAATGACCGAGAACCAAAGCAGACCTAAGCCAACATCACCAAAGAGGAAATTGTCAGGAAGGTCCCCTTCACCTGGATCAATGCCAGGATTATGCTCTCCATTCGTTACCTGGGATGGCCATTGTTGATTTGTATAGTCAATGCTGCGTTGAGAAACACCTCCTTCAGCACCAACTACGAGGTAATGTGATTTTCTGCGGTCACCACCAACACGGCGTGCATACGAGCCGGATAATTTGAGTGTCAATGTTCCGAAATCGAGTGCTCCTGCAACATCACCCCAGACGTTGGCTCCAAATCCGAAATAGTCATATCGGCCAACAGGCATTTTCTGGTCATAAGAAACGCTATAAGTATTATAAGCGTTGGCGCCAATGACAGATGACCATTGATTGCGGTAGTTACCTACAATCCGGGTATTGCAATTCATAACACCAGTCAAAGCCGGGTTAAGTGTCAAAGGAGACATGTAAAATTGGGAAAAGTGGATGTCCTGTCCACGAACGATCGTGATCGTAAAAAGGAGAACCACTGAAAGATAAAATGCCAGTCTTTTAGTCATAGCCACAAAACGGTAGAAATTTCTGAATAGCCAGAGAATTGGTTAAAAAATAAGAAAATGTATAACTAACTGAAATGCAGGCATTAGACCCCTAAAGGAAGGAAAATGGCCCATTTCACAGGCAGAAATATACGGATTCAGCCGTAAAAACGAAAATCAACCCTCAAAATGTGGTTTAAATTTTCCCTTCACCATATATTCTTTTCTGATAGGGGTAAGATACAGAATGAAGTTGATTCGATGCCCGGGAAACCCCATAATTATGATCGGATTTATCTATTGTTTATTGGGAAATGAAAAGCCCCTGTTTTTAGCAGGGGCTTTTTATTATTTGTTCCAATAGGGTTTGGTCACTTATTCTTCACATCCTGTATACACGATATTCAAATTGGTGCCTTTGACGGAAACTCCATTCACCTTAGTATCTGTCCAGATCATTGCCTGTCCATCATTTGCTGGTGGAGCACTGCAATCAGGAGTGTGGCTAAATACAAAAGTTACTGCTTCTTCCGTTGTGCAACCTATATCACCAGTCCAGGTAAATACTGTTTGGTTTGTAGGATTGTTAACTGAATAGAGTTTGCCATCAGGAGCTTCGTATAATCCATCCTCATTAAGCGTCAGGCCAATCACCTGAGGGAATGTAAACTCAACAACCGCGTCTGTCAACGCACCGGTTTCTTCACCTGCATTGTAGGTAAAGGTGATGTCGAGGTTATTGTCCGTGGTGTAAGAGAAGCTCTCATCATCACAGGTCACACATTCCCCAACTAAGGCATAGGTACCTGCTTTTGTCACTTTAATACCATCATCGCAATCCTCAATTCTGGCTGTGATCAGGACAACATCGCATGCCGCCCAATCTGCAGTAAAATCGAAGGTGTGAGATCCGGAATAAGGACCAGCTGCACAACCTGTAGTAAAAACCAGCGGTGCGCTATATCCAGCGCCACTTACCAAGATCGTCAATTGACGTGGGGTATTCGTAGATGCAGTATAGGCCCATTCTACTACAAAACCAGTCAAGGTATTGTATACTGTGTAATCAAAACGTCTGAATTGTGGTCCGGCTGTTTCAATAACCAGATCAGTTTCTTCATAGTATACGGGTGCATCTGGATCAATGCATACTGCGGCACAATCATGACTTCTGTATCCGATTTGAGCCGATGGAGTAGTGATTTCATCTTGCTGACAACCAGGTAGCAAGGCAAGTAGGAAGAATGCGCTAATAAACGCACTTAGGTAATTAAATTTCATTAGTAGTTAAATTATGGGTGAATTAAAGGGTAATAAATGGGGCGCAAATGTACAAATCATGAAATCAGGCTGGACTTCACATTTGTTAAAATTAAGCCCGTTTTCAAAAAAAAAGGACCACCTAAAGGGTAGTCCTTTTTATCATCAGAGATTTTAATCGCATTCAAGTCCTTCCACATCAAAGCCACCTGACGCCGACCAGGTTCCGGTAATCACCGGATCATCATTCGTGGATGTCCAAGTTATGGTTATGGTTACTGTAGTACAGGCCTCAACACTGCCTTCGATCTTAATGACTCGGTTTGAACTGTTTCCCGGGGTTTTTTGGGTTACATCCAGGTCTGCCCCTTCAACGGTGACAACGGCATCTTCTTCCGTTCCGTTGGTCAATCCACCTTGAATCTTAAGGTTATTGATGTCTTGATCAGCAGTATACGTAAAAACTACTTCACGTGTTGAGTCACAAGAAATAGCTTCCCCTGTGAAGGAAGCTTCACAGGCTGAGGTGTCGTTTTCTGTGGTATCACCTTCCATACCAGTAGTATCACCCTCTACTAAAAGTAAATCAGCACTTTCAATCCAGCCTGTGCTTTCAAAATCACAGTTCTTTGGATTTCCGGTCCTTGTATATTTTCCTCTCACTCTATATTCTCCAGGGGCATCTGGAACAAACAACAATGTGGCTATACCACTATCCGGAGTCACATGTCCACTGGCACCACCCCAGCCGTTTCCATCCGGACCGCTCACTTGAATTAATACCTGACCGCAGTCTGCATCGTTTTCAAGATCAAACGTAATCTCCACTGAATCTCCTACCTGGGCAGGATTTACACTGTACGTAAAATTGTGTGAATCTCTGACAGACAGTAGTCCATCTGATAAAGGATCTTCATCCTTACATGAAACAAGAAACAATGTCACTGCTAGAAAAGGAAGCAGGTACACAAAACGCAAATGGCTTCTCATAATTAAATTGGATTTAAATAGTTAAGAAATATCATCCAAGGGGGGACAAGAAGCTTGACTATTCTAAAGGAATAGATATACCAAGGGAGAGATACTAAGGGGACTCAAAAGTAGGTGCATCAGGTTTGCATTCATAATATAATTAAGTTTATTTTTCATATTTAACACTTCAGCTTTTATTGTCAATGATATGCCTGAAAATATAGTCTATGGTTTTCATGTAGAGCTATATAGGTGTTTACCCTTACGAAAAATTATTTGTAGGAATTATATACAATGCATCAACAACTTAAACCTGGCTGATACAGTTACAGTAAAGAGGATATATCAATACATACTTAACAAAGAGGATATGAAAACTTTCGTTTACCCAACTAAATCAAACGAAAATGAAACCGATTCAATTCATGGTCGCCATCTTGTTGACCCTGTTAAGTATTACGTCCTGCCAGGAAGATCCTTGTGATACTACGCCTTGTGAAAACGGAGGTATCTGTAATGAAGGCAAATGTTTGTGCGCAGAAGGATACACAGGCAATCAATGCCAGGAAAAAATCTTGCCTTATAGAATGAGAATTTCTTCTGTGACGCTTACCCGCTTTCCTGCTTCAAACGATGGAATGATTTGGGATGACATGGATGGTCCCGATATATTTTTTAAAATATTTGAGGATACTTTTCCGATTGGAAAACCTCTGGAATTAATTTTAGATGCCCCTGTTGACCAATCGTACGATTTTTCCATATCGGTTATTGAAATGAGAAACATTACCGTGAAGCATTCCATCAAGCTTTATGATTATGAGGGTTTCAACCTGACACCCGAGTTTATGGGCGAAGTTGAATTTATTCCTTTCAATGCAGAAACTGGTTTGCCGGATTCAATTGTATTAGACAATGGTGGCCCGGTTGCTTTTGTGATTGGGGTGACTTATCTGTATCCTAAGGAAACAGATTAGCCGGCAATTAAAAATTGCCTTATCATATTCCATCGCTTTCGCCTTCGATGGAAGCTTCAACCTAACCTTCTACTTTCCTTCGCCTCAGCGTTCGCCTTGTACTCAGCTTTCAGCTGTGACAATAGATATTGTATTTTAGACCCCTCATTTCAAATCCAAATGTTTACTCCTGCATGCGTATTGATTTCACCAAATTTCCGTTCACTTTTAAACTGGAACTGGGGCCCTACATCAACCATGTGCTAAAGATGGGTGAAATCTCCCCGGAATTAGTTTCAAAGGAATTAATAGCCAGGATCAAGGATGCCATCATTGAGCATCCGCAATTGATGGAGATTTTCGATGATGTCAAGGATATTGAACCTTACCGGGATTTTTTCAAGGTATTATTTTCCACAATTATCCCGCTAAGAGGAAGCAGCTCATCGGTGCAGGGAGTTACTCTTCCTTTCACTGCACAATCTTGCCTGGTTGCAACAGAGGCTTATGAAAAGTTAGTCGACAGTAAACTGCATGAGTTTTCGGTTACGGATATTTCCATATCAGGTGAATCGATTGATGCCCGCATTTTGTATGGATACAAAACCATTCTGAAGAAATTCTACAACCTCGATTTGAAAGTTGATCATCCGATCATTTGTGAGGTGTATACCCATGAGACAGGGTTGTCCCGGTATTTTAAGTTGACTGGTCAGGCTTTGTTCATGGATGTCAATGCCTTAGGGCCGCTTCCTGCATTTGACGAAGTTGATTTGCAGCAATTACTGGAAAAGCGGTTTGATCCGGCAGAATGGGCAAATAAATTACCACCGGAACTTTTTCTTTTTACAGGTTTCACCTTGACTACACTTATGGATGTGACAACGGAAGAAGCCATCACGCGGTTACAGAAAAATCTGCTAAGACGTGATTTTGACAATCCGGAATGGTTTTCCCATATACGCACAGACATTCAAAATCTATTTCGCCTTCAAGGGCTTCGGTTAGGTATTGCCATGATTCAACGTAATGGTGCCATAAACCTTGCATCCCAGCATCCGCTTTGGAATAGTTTGCTGTTAAAAGAGCTGGAAGGAAACGAAGAAGAAATTTTTCATCATTCGCTGTATGAAGATGTCCTACGCACCGGTCAAACCATCATTATTGAAGATTTGCAAAAAAGTACATTTACAAAACAATCACTGGTCAAAGGAATGTTGGCGGCCGGTTTTAATAATCTGATGCTGGTTCCGCTTTATTACCAGGACCGGTTAGTGGGTATCCTGGAGTTGGCCTCTCCGCTTCAGGGAGAAATCAATGGACTTTCCATTTTTAAGATCAACCAGGTCAAACCTATGTTCGCGATTGCCTTGATGCAGTTGCAGGATGAATTTGAAAATAGGGCTGAAGCGATCATGATGCAGCAGTTTACATCGATTCATCCTACCATTCAATGGAGATTCCGGGAAGCAGCGATCAACTTCATGGAGGAAAACAAGGACAGCATTATGCAGGAAGACATTGTCTTTGAAGATGTATATCCTTTTTATGGCTCTTTAGATGTGCGGGATTCTTCCAGGAAGCGGAGCAAAGCCATTGCACAGGATTTATTGCTTCATTTACATTCGGCGAAGGAGGTCCTCCAAAAGGGATATGATATATTATCCATCGACATTCTCGAAGAACTGATCATTGATATAGAAAAATGCACTGATAAAGTCCGTTCGTCGTTTGTTTCCGGTGATGAGACCGGGGTGGCGCTGT
>DASXWI010000283.1:0-8215 GCA_036503755.1 Saprospiraceae bacterium
AATAAGGAATAGGGAATAAGGAACAAGGAATAAGGAACAAGGAACAAGGAACAAGGAAGCCTGAAAGGCTGACATATCCAAGCGATGGGTGATGCCCATCGATGAATGAAAAGGGCATATTTCCACCTAAATATGAATGATAATCCGTTAGAGGCTTTTTCGAGGTTGTTGAAGATCATGGATGAATTGCGCGAGCAATGTCCGTGGGATAAAAAGCAGGATATTCATTCCTTGCGTAATCTCACTATTGAGGAGACTTATGAATTGGCTGATGCTATTCTTAAAGAGGATTGGAAGGGCATAGGAGAGGAACTTGGAGATATACTCCTACACATCGTTTTTTATGCAAGGATTGGAAAGGAGCAGGGACAGTTTGACATTGCTAGCGTTACTAATCAGATTTGTGATAAACTCATCAGAAGGCATCCGCACATTTATAGTGATACGATAGTTGAGGGGGAAGAGGATGTCAAGAGGAATTGGGAAGCTCTAAAGATGAAGGAGGGAAAGAAATCGGTACTTTCAGGTGTGCCGGATGGCCTTCCTGCGATGATAAAGGCCTACAGGATGCAAGATAAGACCAGGCAAGTTGGATTTGAGTGGGAGAACAAAGACCAGGTCTGGGCGAAGGTGAATGAGGAAATAGAAGAATTCAGGGAGGTAAGCAATGGACAGGGGTCGAAGGAAGAAATGGAGGATGAATTCGGAGATGTCCTTTTTTCCTTGATAAACTATGCCCGATTCATAGGAATAGATCCTGAAACATCCCTGGAACGAGTCAACCAGAAGTTCAAAAGGAGATTTGAATATATAGAGTCAAAAGCACCTAAGTCGTTGACAGATATGACATTAGATGAAATGGACGCTTTATGGAATGAAGCCAAGGGCCTTGAATTGAGGAAAAAATAAGATCCGCGCTTATTTCCCCTTAAAAACCATATCTTTGCGCGCGAAAAAAATCTAAAAACTAATTATTTAGTCATTTTTAAAGCGTCAAATGACATGTCGATTTATTTAACAACAGAAAAGAAAAAGGACATCTTTACCCAGTATGGCGGTACCGCAACAAACACCGGTAGCGTCGAATCTCAGGTAGCCTTGATGACCCTCAGGATTAACGAGTTATCCAAACACCTTCAGACCAATCAGAAGGATAATTCTTGCAAACGCGCGTTACTGACTATGGTTGGCCAACGTAAACGTCTGCTGCATTACCTCATGAAGAAGGATATCAAAGGGTATCGCGAAATCATCGAAAAGTTGGGTATCAGAAAGTAATGCGTTCCACTGCGTTGCAGTTGGGTGTGCATTTGTAATTGCCTGGAGATCAAGATATTCTCGCTTAAAGGTTGGTTTTTGCCTTAGATCCTGGATCCATCCGGTCGATTTCCCCGTACCTGTATGCCTCCTGCAAACCTGCGGAAAAGGTATCAGTATGTATTGTCAATCAAGTAATAACAAATTAAAATAAAATTATATGGGTGTTCAGAATCCAATTACCCAGACCTTCCAGTTGCCTGATGGCCGCGAAGTGATCATGGAAACCGGAAAGCTTGCCGCCCAGGCACATGGATCCGTTATGGTCCGCCTGGGAGAAACCATGCTCCTTGCCACAGTGGTTTCCAATAAGGAAGCCAAGGAAGGGCAGCCTTTTTTCCCTCTATCCGTTGATTACCAGGAAAAATTTGCCTCTGTAGGCCGTATTCCTGGAAATTTCTTCCGTAGAGAATCCAAATTGTCAGATTACGAAGTACTCATCTCCCGATTAGTAGACCGTGCAGTACGTCCATTATTTCCGGACGGATATATGAATGAGACCCAGATTGCCATCAACCTTATCTCTGCAGACAAAGACATCATGCCTGATGCACTTGCTGCATTGGCAGCGTCTGCCGCTTTATCGGTTTCCGATATTCCATGGGCTGGTCCAATCTCTGAAGTACGTGTAGCACGTATTGATGGACAGTTTGTAGTAAATCCTGGTCGCGAAGCACTGGCCACTGCAGATGTAGATGTAATTATCGCAGCTACTTTGAAGGACATCATGATGGTTGAAGGTGAAGCAAACGAATGTTCAGAACATGATCTCATCGAAGCTATCCGCATCGGACATGAAGCTATCAAAGTACAATGCCAGGCTCAACTTGATTTAGCGCAGAAGGTTGGTGTTAAAGCAACACAAAAACGTGTTCTTGCTGAGCAGCCTGCTGATGAAGATCTCAAAAAGATCGTAGATCAATTCAGCCGTCAGCGAATCCTTGACATTTCTAAAGGAGCCCTTGAAAAATCAGTTCGCAAGGAAGGATTTGATCAAATCAAAAAAGAACTTGTAGAAAAACTTACCGCTGAAAACGGTGAAGAATATATGCTCGAGAAGGCTTCGCTTCTCGATAAGTATTATGAGAAGTTAAAAAAAGATGTCATCCGCAATTTTGTTATTGATACTGGAATGCGCATTGACGGCCGGAAAACAAATGAAGTACGTCCAATCTGGATTGAAGTGGACTATCTTCCATCAACCCATGGTTCTGCCGTATTCACAAGAGGTGAGACACAATCCTTAACCAGCTTGACGCTTGGTACCAAGAATGATGAGCAGTTGTTGGACAATGCGTTGGATTACAGGTATGAGAAGTTTATTCTTCATTACAATTTCCCACCATACTCTACTGGTGAAGTAAAGCCTATGCGTGGACCAGGCCGCAGAGAAGTTGGTCATGCCAATCTTGCTGCCCGTTCCTTGCGTAAAGTATTTCCGGAAGCTCAGCCTTATACATTGCGTATCGTTTCTGATATTCTTGAATCAAACGGTTCTTCATCAATGGCTACTGTATGTGCAGGTTCACTTGCACTGATGGATGGAGGTATTCAAATCAAAGCTCCGGTATCCGGGATTGCAATGGGTTTGATCAGTGAAGGTGGGCGTGCTGCAGTCTTATCAGATATACTTGGTGATGAAGATGCATTAGGGGATATGGATTTCAAAATCACGGGTACACGCAATGGTATTGTGGGTTGCCAGATGGATATCAAGGTTGATGGATTGAGTTACGAGTTGCTTGAAAAAGCGCTGTTACAGGCACGTGATGGTAGATTGCATATCCTTTCAAAAATGGAAGAGGTGCTTCCTGCTGCCAGACCTGACCTTAAACCACATGCACCACGTATCCTTGAGATTATTATTGAGAAAAGCCAGATTGGTGCGGTTATCGGCCCTGGAGGTAAAGTTATCCAGGAAATTCAAGCTTCAACCGGAACGGTTATCAATATTGAAGAAGACGGAGATAAAGGTATCGTCAATATTGCCAGTGCAAATAAAGAGTCCCTGGAAGCTGCCAGAGAGCGTATCATGTCTATAACGTATGTTCCGAAGATCGGAGATACATTTGAAGCTGTGGTTCGTACGATCATGCCTTATGGAGTGTTTGTAGACTTTATGGGCAAGAGCGGGCTTCTGCACGTTTCTGAAATATCCCATTCCCGCATTGATAATGTAGAAGAAGTTTTTAAGGAAGGTGATATGGTCAAGGTTCAACTCATCGAAGTTGAAGAACGTACCGGAAAAATGAGGATGTCCCGAAAATCCTTACTTCCTAAGCCTGAGCGTAAGAAGAATGAAAACGGAGAATACGAAGATGGATATGGAGAGGAAGGTCCTCCTCCACGCCAGGAAAGATCATCTTTCGGGGATAGAGGAGACCGCGGTGGAGATCGCCGTGGGGGTGGAGACCGCAGAGGTGGCGGTGGAGATCGCAGAGGTGGTGGCGGTGACCGCAGAGGTGGTGGTGATCGGGGACCCAGAAGGGACAATCGATAAAATCAATCAAGGGCTTCCAAATCGGAGGCCCTTTTTTTTGCCTACTCATGAACAGAATAAGGATAGCAGATTGCAAAAAGGACAGTCTTTCCAAAATCTTACTTTTCCATGGTTTTGGACATTGTTAACCAACAGTTGACAGATATTTTCGTTTGTTGGTCATAAATAGGTTGGTTCGATACACTCTTATTTAACCGATAACCGTTGAACTCATAACTCATTTATTAAATAAAAATGAAACATGTTTATCCAGGAATGAACTTTTTAACACCCTGCGTTGTACCTTTTGTGTCAGATATCATTAAATCCCGGCAACCCTTATGCGTCAATTAAAAATAGCCAACCGGATCACGGCTCGAGAAAGCCTTGCCCTGGAAAAATACCTTCAGGACATTGGTAAAATTGAGATGTTGTCACCCGAAGAGGAATCCCGTTTGGCAGGACTTGCCAGGACCGGTGACCAGGCAGCTCTCGAACGATTGACGGAAGCCAATCTAAGATTTGTAGTTTCCGTAGCCAAACAATACCAGAATCAAGGCCTTTCATTAGGTGATCTGATTAATGAAGGGAATGTTGGCCTCATGAAAGCGGCCCGTCGATTTGATGAGACAAAAGGGTTTAAGTTTATCTCTTATGCTGTTTGGTGGATCAGGCAGAGCATTCTTCAGGCGATCATCGAGTATTCCAGGATTGTCAGGATGCCGCATAATAAATCAACTTCCTATAACCGCCTCAATGAAGCCTATGTTTCATTTGTACAAGAATTTGAGCGTGACCCAACGCATGAAGAACTAGCGGATCTTCTCAATGTGCCAATTCGTGATGTCATCAATAATATGCCAGGCAACAACAGGCATATTTCCTTTGATGCTCCTATTTCTAGTGATGAAGATAGTTTCACCTTGCTGGACATGATTGAAACAGATGAAGAAATGCAGCCAGATCTAAAGTTGATGGAAGAATCCATGCGACTTGATATCATGTATAGTCTGAATGCCCTGGCACCGAGAGAAGCCGAGGTCCTTGCTTTTTATTTCGGTCTCAAAGGGGATAAACCTCTCACACTGGATGAAATAGGTGAGCAACTTGAGTTGACTCGTGAGCGTGTCCGCCAGATTAAAGAGAGAGCTATCAGGAGGTTGCGAAAAACCATGAAACGCAATTCCTCCATGCGTTCCTATATGTAGTCAATGGTTAATCTCAATATTCAGACTCTAATCATCTTTCCTTACTTCTTGACGTAGTTGTTTCTGATGGCTATGCCGTTTTTAAAATAGCGGTAACTTTCCAACCCGATATGATAGAAGATTTCCTCAGAGCTGTGCTGGGCATGCCGCCTGGTATTTCAAGGATCAACAAAGACCTGGCAGTCATGCGCCAGTTGACCAGGTCTATTGCTGACCAGATCATTCCTTGGGAAAAGGAGAAGGAACTTGAGTTGATGTCCCTTAAGATGGAAATCAAGTCACAGAAGCGAGGGATGGATAAGATTATGCTGGGCTCCATCCAGTCTATCTATTTTGAACCCATGGTCACTTTTGCCTATCGTGATTATATGAAAGGTGTGCGGGAAGCTCTTTTATATTGCAGGACGAGGAATATTGAATTCGTCTATCGTATAAAAAAGAAAGATGTTGATGTCTTTATGAATGGAACACAAGTGGCTATCATAGATCAGCAAGGCATCATGCATGGTATGAAATCAAGGAGTGCCCTTGGCGGTGTCAAGCCTTATTCTACAGACCTCCTGTCCATCATCGTCCTGGACCGCGAAGCCGGTCATCTTTTCAACCCACTTCGCCCTCACACTGACATTCAGCGTGCTTTCTTTCTCATGACTGGTCTTAAAGATGAGGAAGAAAGGATCTTCCTTGCTCTTGGGTTGTATGAGCTGATCACCAGGAAGCTTGTAAATAAAAAGAATAAATAACCATTTCTGTAACGTACTTTTAGGCCTCTGTAACGATAGCTGTTGATATGAACGTATTTGATAGTATCCGGGTGATTGTATACCGGTTTCATGAAAAGGGATTGGAGATATTCCTGGTCAATACCGGCCTGGAAGAGGAAAACTGGAGGATACCGTTTTCAGAAATTGCCAAATACCCTGAAAAGGATCTAATGGTAGGGGACCGTTTCATTTCTCTTGAAACGGATCAAAATCCTGATGGTACGACAAGCATTACCTGCGCCATTGAAGGAGACTGGCATGATATCCCATCTATCCGGAAGTTATTGAAAGAAGACATCAAACTCGTTACCTCCAAAATAGATAAAGTGGTGCCTGAATTAGAGAAGGGTACCTACTTTGCGATTAAGGAAGCATTTAAGAAAGTTATGCCGAATGAGTATAAGGCTTTGCATGAATTGAAAGACATTCTCTTGCATCGAAATATGTTGAAGAACTTATAAAAAAAGGGTGGCCATTAAGCCACCCTTTTTTTATTTATCAGGTTGAGGAGTAATTCTCAAATAAGGCTTGATATAATTAGCTCCTTTTGGAAATTTTGTAGGAACGTCTGCATCAGGAACTGACGGAAGGATCACTACATCTTCTCCTTGTTCCCAGTTAGCGGGTGTAGCTACACTATGATATGCTGTGAGTTGAAGAGAATCTATCACGCGTAAAATTTCCGCAAAATTTCTTCCGGTACTGGCAGGATAGGTAAGGGTTAGTTTTATTTTTTTATCCGGTCCGATGACAAACACACTTCTTACTGTTGTTTTTTCTGTTGCATTCGGATGAATCATATCAAATAAATGTGCCACTTTTTTGTCTTCATCTGCGATCAACGGAAAGTTGACTGTAGTATGTTGTGTTTCATTTATGTCCTTGATCCATCGCTGATGTGATTCGACAGGATCCACACTCAAGGCAAGAACCTTCACATTCCGCTTATCAAATTCCTTTTTAAGCTTGGCGGTCTGTCCAAGTTCGGTTGTACATACAGGAGTAAAATCTGCCGGATGAGAAAACAGCAGTCCCCAGGAATCGCCGAGATACTGGTAAAAATCAATTGGCCCCTCATTGGTTTCGGCCTGAAAGTTTGGCGCTATATCGCCTAATCGGATTGACATGGTTTTGGATTTAATGATTTAAAAATGATTATTTGATTAAGCTGTCAGCTATCAGCTCTCAGCTGTCAGGAATTTTTGGCTTCCAGCTACGAGCTACCAGCTTCCAGAGATTAGGTGAATGTTTTTGATTTTATCAATAATACTAAATTTTCGATTTACTAGCTATGTCTTTTTAAATATCCTAATTTGCTGGAAGCTGGAAGCTGGTAGCTGGAAGCTCAGAACTGACAGCTGATAGCTTAGTACTTGGCTACAGATTGATCTATCTCATCTGCCCAGGCTAATATTCCACCTTTCAGGTTGTGCAAATTGGTAAAGCCTGCTTCTTGTTTCAGCAGGTTGATGACATCCTGGCTGCGTTTGCCTGAACGGCACATGACGACTACGTCTTTTTCCTTTTCGATCTCGCTGAGATGTTTCAGGATTTCTCCTTTTGGAATAAGAGTACCGCCGATGTTTGCTATGTCCCATTCGTAGGGTTCACGAACATCGATCAGTTGGAAGTCTTTGCCTGATTTGATCCACTCATTTAATGTGCTTACAGGGAGTTGTCCATTTGATTCATGGTTAACCATAGTTGTTTGATTTAAGTTAATACCACAGAAAAATTCGTAATCAATCAATTCACTTTGTGTCGGATTTACACCAGTCAGTGGATTTTCCGGGTCTTTTGAAATTTTAAAAATCCGGGTATTAAATTCGGCTGCATCAAACTGGAAGAATCGTCCTGCAAGAGGTTCGCCAACACCGCTGATCACCTTTATCACTTCATTTGCCTGGATACTGCCTAGAATTCCAGGGAGCACTCCAATAACACCTCCCTCAGCGCAACTTGGTACGAGACCAGGTGGTGGAGGTGTTGGAAAAAGATCACGATAGTTGGGTCCCCTGGTTCCATCAGGAAATAAATAATTGAAAACACTTGCCTGGCCTTCAAATCGAAAGATAGAAGCAAAAACATTTACTTTCCCGGCGAGTACGCATGCATCGTTTACCAAATAGCGGGTGGGAAAATTATCTGTTCCATCTGCTACAACATCAAACCGGGAGATGATATCTAAAGCATTTGAGCTTTCAAGTCGTGTATTGAATATTTCAAATTTAACATGAGGATTCAATGCGGTTAATCGCTCCTGAGCGGCTTCGACTTTTGGTCTGCCTACATCTTTTGTAGTAAAAAGTACCTGGCGCTGCAGATTGCTTTTATCTACAATGTCGAAATCTACAATTCCGATGGTGCCTACGCCAGCTGCAGTAAGGTATAGGAGTAATGGGGCACCAAGTCCTCCTGTTCCCACCACAAGTACCCTGGCTTGCTTT
>DASXWI010000284.1:0-6879 GCA_036503755.1 Saprospiraceae bacterium
TATCAGACATATATAATTATAAAATGAATACAAATTGAATGCCGCGAAGATACCTAATTTTCCCCTTTTTCTGGTGGTAATCCGGCATATAAAAGCATACTTTTTACAAGAAAAAACGAGGATTTACTATTAAATCAAATTATAAATTTTTATAATGCTCAATAATCTGTTTATCAATACATTAACCTGCTAATTTTGAAGTCTTTTTGCGTGATTTTTTAGAAAATGAAGTTCGGACCTGAGTTAATGGCTATTTTTGCTCCGTTGACGCAGGTAAAACCATATCAATCAGCCGATAAGGACAAGAAACAAGAGGTTGAGATCATGTTTGATAAGATATCAGGCAAGTATGACCTGTTGAATAAGGTACTTTCCCTGGGAATAGATCGAAACTGGAGGAAAAAGGCTCTTACACTTTTAAAGATGCATCATCCACAACATCTTTTGGATGTGGCCACCGGCACAGGTGATATGGTTTTTATGGCGGATCAGATTCTTCACCCTAAAGCAATTACAGGCATTGATCTCTCGGCTGGCATGCTAGAGGTCGCTGCCAAACGGAAAGCGAATCTTGATCCTCAAGTGGCTGATAAAATAAAGTTTCTCAAAGGAGACGCTGAAAATCTGCCTTTTGCATCAAATTCATTTGACGCGGCCACAGTGACATTTGGGGTAAGAAACTTTGGAAATTTGAATAAAGGACTCACTGAAATGCAACGAGTGCTTAAGCCAGGAGCCCCTGTTGTAGTCCTTGAGTTTACGAAACCGAGGATTTTTCCAATCCGGCAGCTGTTTGACATATATTTCAGGCACCTCCTTCCGTTAATAGGGTCATGGACCTCCGGAGATGGCAGAGCCTATAAATATCTTTATGAATCTGTGCAGGCATTCCCTGACTTTAATGCTTTTAACCAAGAACTCATCAAAGCAGGTTTCGAACGACCTGCATTCACCCCCCTATCATTAGGCATATGCGCCATCTATATCGCTTACAAACCTTAATTCTCTTTTGCCTGGCCATGATTCCACTGAGCATGTCAGCTCAGTACAGTAAAGGCAATCATAATTACCGGGAATTCTCGGATAAGGCCTATTATTTTGGCCTTACGTTTGGCTACAACAGCTCTAATTTTCAACTCTCTTATTCCAAAAATTTCATTCGCCACGATAGCTTTAATATCGTGGAAGGTTTGGCTGGATCAGGACTTAACGTATCTATGATTGCCAATATGAAATTGGGAGATTATTTCGACTTCCGTTTTTTACCAGGTTTTTCGTTTGTTAATCACAAAATACATTTCCTGGGCGTAGGAAGTGAGCAGAAGTCCCAGGTAAAAGACCTCGAAAGTGTACTTGTACAAGCTCCTTTCCAGGTCAGGTATAAATCAGATCCTTTCCATGACATGCGTGTCTTTGTCCTTGCGGGTGTCAAGTATACCTATGATGTGGCATCCAATGCAAGGATTCGTGCCGAACAAGCCAACCGGGCCATTTTATTATCACCTCATGATTTTGCAGTAGAAGTTGGAGGTGGATTTCAATTCTTTTTTCCCTTCTTCATTTTTTCTCCTGAGTTGAAGTATTCACAGGGAATCGGGAATGTGCTCATATACAACAGCAGACTTGATCGGACCAATACTATAGAAAAAGCTGTGACAAGAGCTTTTACGATAAGTCTTCACTTTGAAGGTTAACGTGCTTTTGCACATCCTTAAAAAAATCCACAAATAACCTATCCATTAGTTGAGTGTTCAGGTCGTAAGGAATCATGGCTTCAGGAATGTTGTTTTCAAACGAAGCTCTTCTGCTTAGCATAATCAAGGTTTGTTCCATACGCTCCCTGTTCTTGCAGGATTCCAGCCAATGATGACTTAGCATACGATTGATCCGTGGGTGTAATCTGGCAGGAAGCATATGTAGGTGATCGTTTACAATTTGGTAGGTCTTGTGACAAAATTCCTCCAGCGTTTGGATTTGGTAGCTTTCCCAGTTTTTAGATAAAATAAAATCCATCAATACATCTGCCACGACAGGGGTATATTTTCCTTGAAACGGCCTGAGTACCTTGATCATCTGTTCAACAGAAGGATGTTGATCGGTGAATGCATCTATCGTCTTGTGCCTGAGCACTCCATGAACAATTTCGGGATCCAACTCTTCATAATCCTTTGGCTTTAGAAGATCACCCCATAAATTGCCCATAAGGACCAATGGATCCTGAGGTGATAACAGTGCATGAGCAAGGTAATTCATAGGATACCGTAAACCGCGAGTGGGAGAATACTATCTTTGCGCCCTCAAATTTATCCGTTACATACGAATATCCTTTTTATGGGCTTGAAATGTGGAATTGTCGGATTACCTAACGTTGGGAAATCCACTTTGTTTAATGCCTTGACTTCCGCCGGGGCTCTGGCAGCGAATTATCCCTTTGCTACAAAAGAACCTAATATTGGTGTAGTCACGGTACCCGATCCCCGTCTGGACGAATTGGCCAAATTGGTTAATCCCCAACGGACTCTTCCGACTACTGTTGATATCCTTGACATCGCCGGTCTCATAAAAGGAGCATCTCAGGGTGAAGGCCTGGGAAATCAATTCCTCGCCAACATCAGGGAAGTAGATGCCATCCTTCACGTTGTCCGTTGTTTTGATGATGACAATGTTGTACATGTAGATGGAAATGTGAATCCTATTCGTGACAAAGAGATCATTGATATTGAACTCGGACTCAAGGATCTTGAATCTGTTGAAAAAAGAATTGATCGTGCATCCAAATCTGCCAAGAGTGGGAAGAAAGAGGATGTGGAAGTAGTCACTTGGTTGAATCAACTAAAAACACATCTTCTTGCTGGTCAAGCCGCAAGGAGTTTTGAGGTTCCTGACATCCACGCTGATGTCATGCGCGAGATGATGCTCCTGACTGCGAAACCAGTCTTATATGTATGCAATGTCGATGAAGCATCATCCGTAAAAGGAAATGCATATTCAGAACAATTGAAAGCTGCAATCGCCAATGAAGGTGCAGGTCTTATTTGCATCAGTGCTGCGATCGAAGCTGACATTGCTGCGCTAGATACAATGGAAGAGCGGATGGAATTTGTCAAGGACCTTGGTCTTGATGAACCCGGTGTCAACAGGGTCATTGTTGCCGCATATGATTTATTACATCTCATTACTTACTTCACAGCAGGCGTCAAGGAAGTCCGTGCGTGGACAGTTCGTAAAGGAAGTAAAGCCCCGCAAGCTGCAGCTGTCATTCATACCGATTTTGAAAAAGGATTTATCCGCGCAGAAGTAATCAAGTATGATGACTTCATCAAATATGGATCAGAAGCAGCTGTGAAAGAAGCAGGAAAGCTAGCCGTCGAAGGAAAGGAATATGTCGTGCAGGATGGAGATATTATGCACTTCAGGTTTAACGTTTAGGCTGGAATCTTCGGTATTCAGTATTCGGTATTCGGTATTCAGTATGTCAATGCCTAAATTTACTTGACCGGTTTTTCAACTGGTTGTCTCCGGCTTTACCTTTGATCTGGTGTTTATTTTGTAAAGATAACTTCTCCCTTCAATCTTAGCTGGAGTTGAATATTGTAAACTTTTGTGCGGCTTCTCAAAGTTATACAACCCCACTGCTCGGTCAAGTGCTTTCTTGAGTTGGTCAAATGTTTGAATTGACCAATGTTTGAGATAGTTGTTCTTGATGGTTCCATTAATTCTTTCTGCCTGTGGGTTTTCATACGCTTCTTTAGCCATACTGTTCACCATATGAGCTTTCGTTGTGATTTCGATAAAAGCTTTACTATAATATTGACCTCCACCATCGGAGTGCATAATTATCCCTTTCGGCAATGACTTCTCCCTCAAAGCCATTTGCAAAGCCGGCACAGCTGTCTCCATTGTCTCCATAGATCTGGAAGCATGATGCCCTTTAATAAATCTGGAATATGCATCGAGGATCAGGGTGATGTAATAGAACTTATTGCATATTTCAAAATAAGTAATATCACTAACCCAAACCTGGTTTACATATTTTAGAGTCAGACCTTCAATCCGGTTAGGAAAACGAATAACCCCATTACTATTTGTTGTTCGCTTATAATTGGCTGGCCTTTGGATCTGAAACCCATAACTCACGCACATAGCTTCAAACCGATCACGCCCCATTGCTGTAGGCTGAATTTTGTAATACATACTTCGAAGTGACATCGTGGGGTGATCTTCCCTGATCATCCTAACAAAATGCGTCAAAGAAGCCTCTATTTCCAGATTTCGTTGCATTCTGTTCAACATGTCATGTACGCCCTGCCTGCTTATTCCGACAGCCTGGTAAAATCTATTCAACGAATAAGAGAACAAATCCCGATGTCGCCAAAACCAGATCACGCCTTGCCACCAAATTTTTTTTTAATGTCCACCTGGTAAGTTTCCTCGGCAATGTCTATGATCTTCTCCATAAACTCCAGCTGAATCTGCTTCTGACCCAACAGGCGCTCCAACTCAGCAATCCTTTGTTGCAATGTGGCAAGCTTGCGGGTATCACTTTCTGCTTCAACAATTAGTCGATCCTTCTTCTTCATGGTTGAGGAATACTGTTTAAGCCACTTATAAACTGCGGCTCGTGTTACTTGATATTCTCTGCTAATTTCGGATACAGTTGAGATCTTGCAATCAATTTCTTCAACTTTCTTCCTGCGGAATTCCGCTGAAAAGGACCGTCGGATCCGGATTTCAAGGGGTTGGGTAAAAGTACTTCGTGTTGCCATTTTTGACGTTTTAGTGTTATTAATTAGTTTCACCAAAACGGTCAAGTTATTTCAGGCACCAACATGGTTATTCTTTTTTACCGAATATCATCAATCATTCTGGAAATAAGGCCACTCCTTACTACCCATCACTGATTATTGATTTCCGCCCACCGAATACCGATTACCGATTACTGAATACTCATTATTCCTTATTCAAATATCCGGTATTCCTTATTCGTTAATGCGTTTAGTATCTTTGCACCCGGAAGAATCCGATTTATTGACAAATACATTAACAACACATGAAACAATCGCCATTCAAATTTCAAGGCAATAACTCCAAACAAGTCAAGAAAGCAGAACCTCTCGCTGACCAGGCAGATGGCAAGGGCAAATCAAGTCCTTTACCAAAAGACCTGCAAAAAGTCCAGCCTAAAGCCAAGATGAATACCAATATCCGGACAGGTAGGCCTGTGAATACACAGCGGCCGAAAGGCAAGTGAGCGGTGAGCATTAAATAGTGAGCAGTGAGCAGTGAATAGTGAGCAACTAAAGAGTAAATCTCCATGTGTGCTCTCCCGCCCCAATTTCCATGAAAATGGCGGGATTTTCGCTGCGTTTCGACGTGCGAAATAATTTCATCCTATTTGAAATACATGAGGAAGAAACCTGGCTTCTCAAGCCAGGAATTGAATTGCCAAGGCTTTCAAACCGTGGACCCTACCAGTGCAATTTTTATTTCATTTACATTTTTACGACAGGAATCACTTTACGCTGGCCATCTGCAAGGATGTGGAATAGGTATAAGCCCTGAGGGAAATGGAGTGTAAATGGAATCGAATGCACTTGTTGAAAAGTGATGAATTCCAATTGCCTTCCATAAACATCTGTAATTTCCATCTGTACATTTTCCCGAAGTGTACCCAAGTCAATGAGGATATCCCCTTGAGTTGGATTGGGATATAGTTTGATGGCTGAATGGGAGTCTGGACCATTCGATGATACCAGGATGAGTTCCACACAGGCAGAGGTATCAACACAACCATTTTGGGTTACAATCACGGCGTATGACCCACTAATTGCAGGAAAATAGGATTGATCCACCTCATCCTGAATCAGTGAATTCAAAGTACAATCCAACCATTGATACGCGGCGTTATCCTGGTGGGCTGACAGAGAATTGTCATTGATCGTAATGTTAATGTCAGGTCCAATAATCAAAAGATCCAGTGTGACAACACTGTCGCATCCGGCGGCATTGGGTACAACAAAAGTGTATGTTCCGGATTCATTAAAGGTTTCCTCGCCATCCGGTGTTGTATACGAAAAACAAGTCTCCACCTCTTCTGATCCTGAAGAGGAATGAATGATTGTCAAATGGAGATTGACTATACTGTCGCATCCATTTATTCCCGTGAATATCTGGGTATAGTCTCCTGAGGCAGTCAACACCCCATTAGGGGTCTCAAAGCTGTCACAAGCTGTTTCCGTGCGTTCAATTTCAGAATGCTGGACAATAGTCAATTCAAGAGAAATAACACTATCACATCCATGCACATCTGGAATGGTGTATAAAAAAGAGCCGGACGACGTATACACATTTCCTAATGGATCTTGATATTGATCACACTCCGTCCTTGTATCCGTGGTTTCACTACTGTGGTAAATGGTAAGCTGATAAATGACCAGGCTATCACATCCATCTGTATTAGTAAGGGATTCCATGTATTCACCTGATTGAGTCCAGGTATGTTCTCCACTTGGTGTGGTGTAGCTATCACAAGTTGTGGCGGTAACTTGCATTTCATCAAGTTCGTTAACAGTAAGGACCACTGTGACAATGCTATCACATCCAATTGAAGATGGTAGTGTATCTAAATAAATACCTGAAGAAGTCCAAACCTCCTCCCCGTCCGGAGATGTCATGCTACCACAAACTGTAGCCTCGAAAAATGAATACGCGACTGGACAAACATTTATGCTGGCAAGGAAATAATCGTCAGCGCCATTGGAACTCAATGGAAACACATCAGCAGATGGATCGGCATCTATCGTTTGGGTAAACGATCCGGCAATGTAATAGCGGGTTGATTCAAAGTGTGCTATGGCATGACCTGCATCAGACCCCACT
>DASXWI010000285.1:0-5295 GCA_036503755.1 Saprospiraceae bacterium
GCATTTCTTGGAGATTGATCTATACCAAAAACCGTAATAGTCAGCTCATCTTCTTTCTCTTTAAAAAATCGTACGACCTCTTTGATGCTAATCATACCTAATCCATATTTCCCACGGGTAGAACGCATCTTTTCATCAAAGAACTTATTGCGGAGCGGTGTATATAACGCATAAGAATGGTGCTTTATCTGTTGATCCAATGCCACAGCAAACCACTCCCAGTTATTGTAATGCCCTCCGCCAAGTAATACACTTCGTCCTTGATTATAAAACTGGTCGAGCATTTCCGGGTTTCGGAATACCATTCGCTTCATGATTTCTTTTTCGGAGATCGTGAAGGATTTAAAGGTCTCCACGATGACATCACATAAATGGTGATAAAAAAGTTTCTCAAGGTTTTTCAGTTCCGTTTCGGATTTGTGAGGGAATGAATTTTTCATATTCATATACACGACCTTCCTGCGGTAACCTGATATCCGGTAAAAGATAAAAAAAAGGAAATCCGAAAAGCCATACAAGACCCTGAAGGGAAGAAGGGAAATGGGAATAATAATACAATAATACAGGAGGTAACTAAAAATGATCATCGGATTTGGTATTCTTAAAATTGAATGGGCAGGAGAATGATTCCTTGCCTGACAAAGGTACACTGAGTTTTAACTTCCGGTAGATTCAGTCTTTTGTAGGGTATTGGTGGATAAATGAATATCCATCCCTTCTTTTTTTCTCATCCACTCCGTCGCGAGGAGGAGAAAGAATCCAAGGACGAAAAATCCAGCCAGGGCAAAGATGGAGTTGCGCATATTTCCAGTTAGATGCTCGATCAATCCAAAAGTAAACAAGCCTAAAGCCAGAGCTACTTTTTCAGCCACATTATAAAAGCTAAAGAAGGAAGCTGTGTCTTTCGTTTTTGGCATGAGTTTGGAAAAAGTCGACCGGCTCATAGCTTGAATTCCTCCCATGACCAATCCTACCAAAGCGGCGAGAAAATAAAACTGCGTAGCAGTATGCGTATAATAGGCTGCCGCACAAATGCCAATCCAAAGAAGCACGGTCAACATCAGCACTTTGATATTTCCAATCCATTTTGAAAGGCTCGCCATTAACATTGCACCTGCTATCGCCACAAGCTGGATGATGACAATGATCGTGATGAGTTCTCCGATATCGAGGTTGACCCATACGCCATTTACTTCTTTCTTGATTTCTCTTACAGCAAATTCTGCTGCCGCCAGCATTACCGTTTGAACACCCATGCTGTAGAAGAAGAATGCATTCAGATATATTTTCAACAACTGGTGATGTTTAAGTTGTTCGTAAACAGTTTTCAATTCATGAAAGCCATTAGAAAGGATATTCCGTTTTAAACCCACACCGTTAGGCGTCCCCGCAGGAAGAATCCTGAAAGGGATCTGTGAAAAACCAATCCACCACAACCCGACGAGTAGAAAAGAGAGTCTTACCCCAAAAGTGGATTCTTCCGGCAAGTAGATGATGATAGAAAAACAAATCAATTGAAGGATGACGCTACCTACATAACCGAACGCATACCCTTTCGCACTCAACCGGTCATGATAGGATTCAGGGGCGATTTCAGGCAGGTAGGCATTATTGAAAACAATTCCACCACTATACCCGATTGCAGCGACAATGGCCAGGATGAGAGCTAGTTCTATATGTGCAGCATCAAAGAAAAATAATCCACAACACGCAAGGGCGCCGATATAGGTAAAGATTTTCATGAACCTCTTTTTGGTGCCCCTGTAATCTGCAATAGAAGAAAGAATAGGAGAAATGAAAGCAATCATCAAATAAGCAAAAGCGAGCGCATAATTGAGCATTGAGCTATTGATGGCTTCGAAGCCAAAAAAGGAAACGATGTCCGGAGTTGAATCATCTTTGTCACTGGTCACCGCCATGTAATAAATCGGGAAGATGGTTGACGTAATGACCAGGTTATAGGCTGAATTGGCCCAGTCATACATACACCAGCCCCGGTACAATCGATTTAATTTCCCCCGGGGGTCAGCATTGGATTTAACCATATGTGTATTTTGTTTCAACTGAATTCCTGACTAAGGTATGCATAGGAAATGTGGATCAATATGCCGTAAACATTGAAAAGAATCTTAATTGAGCGCTGATTATTACCATTTCAGCCATTTATCATTTGTAAAATAGGGACTACCAACGCCTTGCATGCGTATTTATTGTTTATTTTAGAGCCCCTCTACATTCAGGATTTTAACCCTAGACTTGTAAGCGTATGCCCAAATCGAACCATTGGAAAGGGATCCTTCCGCTGGTACTATTATTCTCCTCGTATAGTATTTCATCACAAACTGTCCTCAACCCGGGCGATATTATTGTGCTTGCCTGGGGTGCCAATATGGCCAATTGCGGAGTGAGTCCTGATGCAGATGAACTCAGTTTCATGTGTTTCAAGGACATCGTTACCGGAACAGAAATAGACCTTACAGACAATGCCTGGGAACGTCAGTACCCTAATTATTTTGGAGATAGCGAAGGCACACTTCGTATGACTCGGACAGGTGGTACGATACTAAGAGGCACAGTGATTACCCTGCAAGCACAATTAATTGGAGGTAATTGGGTATATCGTACACTCTTTCCTGACAATGGCTGGGCCTTTTCCAATCTAAATGTACCTGGAGGATTTTTTAATTTACAAACAGGTGGAGACCAGGTCATCTTTATGCAAGGCGGGACATGGAATAACCAGGGTGGAGGTGCCAATAGGGCATCTTATAGTGGAAGGTTAATTTGGGCGACGAATAGTAGGGGTGAATGGGTTTCGGGGAATAATGATTCTAGCTCTAATCTGCACCCAGATTTGGCTGGCTGCTATTCAAACGAAATGAGTTGTTGTGGTGGGCCAGCGGGTTTTATACGCTTTTATGGTCCAATCACCCCTGCTGATCATTTTGAATGGATCGACAGGATAAAATGGTGGCCGGATTGGCATTTCGTGACCAATTGCATGGATTACACCACTTACCCTAATCCCTACCTGGGCGTCGTATTGCCTATAGAAGATAATATGTCAATGGGCTGTTGGTTATGTACCGGATGCCACGGATTTGAAGATGCCCTTATCGTCAATGTACCCTGGGAAGGTGAATACAATGTTGTCTATACCAATGGTGTAGATACGTTTGAGCTTTTTGGCATCAGCGGTACAACAGGATATGAAATTTTTGTAGATGAAAGTATTAGTTATTGGCTTATTTCTGTTGAGCAAGTAGGAGGATGTAAACTTTATGGAAATTTTACGGGCCAGGCAAATTTTGTCACACAATACCGTGACCCTGGTTTGCATGGAGAGCTTTTTGTTTGTCCCAACGAATGGTATTATGCACTTTATTATTTTCTGGAAGGCACACCTGATGCAGGCGGTATCTGGTATCCTCCTTTAGATCAAGGATTGTATTACTGGTCTTATTGGGGTCCAGGTACCTACACGCACATACAGGTCTATGACCCTCCACATGGTTGTCCACCGGATACAGCAACGGTCAGTGTGTATTGGGTAAATATTGATGATACCGTTTATGAAGTAGGCTGTGACCAGAATGGTACCCCCAATGATATCACAGATGATCGCTTGACAGTCACGGTTACTGTGATCAATAATGGGGGAATTGGTAGTGGAGGTTTTGGTCCTGACTATTATGTTGAAGCCCTTTTTGGAGATGTGACGCCTACAGATGGAGTCGTAGGTGTACCTCAAACATTTATTCTTGACCCTGGAACAGCAACTGCTCCATTCTTTAGTTTGCATTTTGTTTCCTACAACCCACTTTGGTGCGACTTCTGGATTGAAATTCCCACTCCGGGGTTTTGCTCAGATCCCTGTGACCCGGATATGGAAACCACTATCTCCGGCCCTGAAGAACTTTGCGTGCAGAATTGCACGGTGGAACCTTATACGATGTTGGTTGATATCAGCGGAGGTACACCACCATTTCAAATGGATTTTAGCCTCTTCTCACCAAATAACCCAACATGGACATTTCCACTTGCAGATATTCCTCCCTCCGGAGAAATTTCTATATGCGTTGACAATGTCAGTGCCCCAACCTATAATGAAACATCAGGCCAGTTGACCCTTCCTCAATCCCTTGCAGATTCCTATATCAGTTTTACACTCGATCAGATGTATGATTTCTATGGTTGCAATGGTTCGATCGGTAATGATGAGCTTAATTTTAACATCCACCCACAACCTGAAATTGATTCGACCGTATTGTTACTCTGTTGGGACGAAGCGAGCAATATTGATCTTACTGAATTAGATATATTGATCAATCCGTTTTATGAAGTTTCCTGGTGGGATGGCAATCCGATCCAGGGCGGAGAAGAAATCAATTCTCCTACAGGAGCTAACCTACATAATGTTGTTCAGTTGTGGGCCCAGGTCACGGATGATTATTGTCAAAACCAGATCCACGTTCCTTTTACAATATTCCCATTACCGGATCTGGATTCTGTACCCCCGATCAATGTATGCCAGGGTGATGCAATTGTATTACAAAACATCATGCTCGTTGATGCAGGCAATAGCATGGCTACCTATACATTCCATGCAGGACTACCTCCGGATTCAACAAACAGACTTGATCCGTTGGTTTATGTTCCTGCTGATTCTACGACGATCTATGTGTTAGCGTCAGCGGGCATTTGTTTCGATACATTACCGATCATCATTAATGTAGAAGACTATCCTGATTTTGTACTGCAAGCTACACCATGTGATTTACTGGCAGGGACATATTCCGTTTTGTTTACTAGCTCTGCAGATTCAATTCATGCAAGTGCAGGAGTGGTGACAAATAATCCAACAGGACAAGATGCCGTCACCGGTATTCCAAACAATTTAAACATCTGGATTGAGGTGCTTAACCCAACAAGTTTATGTAAGGATACCTTCCAGATCACGGCACCAAATTGTAATTGTCCTCAAATCAATCAACCTATAGCAGTCACTTCTTCGTTTGCCATTTGCGAAAACGAAACCTTACCTGTGATGTCGGTGACCATCGATCCGGGTTTGGTAGCCAACTGGTACAATGTTCCAAGTGGTGGTGTGGCCTTGTTGCAAAACAGCCTTACTTTCCAACCCGTCGTGTCTGCCAATGCTACCTATTATGTAGAGGCATTAGATCCGACCTCAAATTGTTATAGCATACGCACACCTATTGGACTTGAAGTCAATCAGCTTCCGGTATTGCAGCAACAGGCCGATCCGGTGTTGTGCGAAGGAGAGACACTCAA
>DASXWI010000286.1:0-5111 GCA_036503755.1 Saprospiraceae bacterium
AAAATCTGGCAAATCGCTATTGATACTAAGAGTGACTTTGAGGTAGAGGATCGGAAACGGAATAGGGAAGGACAATACCTGTGGCATCTCAGTCGAGCTACACCTTTTAAAAGCGAAAGTGGGACGATCATCATGTGGGTAGGGACCAATACAGAAATTGAAAAGCAAAAAACGTATTCCGTTGAATTGGAAAAAGCCGTAGTGGTCAGGACGGCAGAATTGCAAAAGGCTATTGAGGAATTACAGCAAAGTGAAAATCAGATTAAAACTATTTTTGAGGCCGCTCCTGATGGTGTTATAGCTATTGACCATCACGGAATCATCATCAATTGGAATACAGAAGCTGAAAATATTTTTGGTTGGGAAAAGCACGAAGTCCTTGGGAAGCCCTTTGCTGAAATGGTTATTTCCAAAAGCTATCGCGAGCAGCTTAAAAGAACAATAATGAAATTGCTAAAAATGGGTGGGGCCGATGCTGTGAATAAGCCAATTGAAATGAAAGGCTTAAGAAAAGATAAAACAGAAATTCCGGTCGAATTGAAAATTTCTGTTTCCCAGATAAATCATGTTAATCCTATTTTCATTGGATTTGCCCGCAATATAGCTGACCGAAAATTTAGTGAATCCCAACTTAAAAACAAGGCAGCCCAAATAGCAGAAAAAGTCATTGAATTACAAAGGGCGAATAAGGAGCTTGAAGCATTCACCTATGTATCCAGTCACGATTTGCAGGAGCCATTACGTAAAATTCAAACTTTTGCAGGGAGAATTTTGGAAGGGGAACATCAGCATTTATCAGAGAAAGGAAAAGATATGTTTCGTCGTATGCAGGAAGCAGGTCAGCGAATGCAGGCGCTCATTCAGGATTTACTGGCTTTTTCACGAGTCAATTCCACGGAAAGGATCTTTGAAAAAGCTAACCTCAATGAGATCATTGAGCAGGTAAAAAGGGAATTTAAAGAAATCATCGAAGAGAAAAAAGCCACTATTGAGGTAAGTGAAATGTGTAAGGCCAATATTATTCGTTTTCAGTTTCGCCAGCTAATGCAAAACCTCATTAGCAATTCACTTAAATTTTCCCGGTCGGATACTCCACCCCGCATCATTATAAAAGATGAAATGGCAAAAGGGATAGAACTGAACCATCCAAAACTCATCGCGGAAAAGGATTATTGTCACATTACATTTATGGATAATGGTATCGGTTTTGAACCTGAATTCAGTGAGAAAGTTTTTGAAGTATTTCAGAAACTTCACACGAGGGATGAATTTGCTGGCACAGGTATTGGTCTGGCTATTGTTAAAAAAATTGTAGAAAATCACGAGGGTATCATCACGGCGACAAGTGAATTGACAAAAGGCACTAAATTTGATATTTATATTCCAGCATAATCAACAAACAGGGAAAGTCATAATCGATCTTTTTCTGTAGCGATCAATCAAGTTCAATAAGGTTTTTGGAATTTGGCCCTCTTACATATTTTACCGGCCCAAGACATTCTTGATATTCTTTTATAAGTTCAGCTCTTTTGGCCTCAACAATACTCTGTAATTCTGCATAAGCAGCATCCTCATTCAAAAATCGCTTAGACCATTTAAGCTCAATGGGAATGGCTGTACTGTCGTGACTAAATTTTCTACACGTAAACCGGTAATAAAGCTCAAATTCTATATCCATCCCTCAATTTACTCATTATTCTGAAACTGATAAAATACCTTTTAGAGTCAAACTAATGATCGCTCGTATCGTTGATCTACTATCTTAGCAAGGTGATATCCCCATGCATCCTCTGTGTTTCCCCATTTTCAAAAGCATAGGTTAAGAGGAATACATAAACACCCACTTGCGCTTCTTTTGATTTTACCACACCATCCCATCCTTGGCCGGGAACGAAAGTTTCGAATGCTAAACCACCAAAACGGTCAAAAACAGTCAACTGATAGGTGATAAACGGACATGAAGATTGTGGATTGAATCTATCATTCACTCCATCTCCATTGGGGGAGAATACGTTAGAGGTATAAACTTGACAATCACAATCTTCGATTGTAACTCGTACGCTATCCGAAGCCATGCCACATTCATCACTCACCTGTACCCAATACAAACCGGCTTCGCTTACTTCAAAACTGGAGTTAGTGGAATGGTCTTGCCATAGGTAATCCACCTTTTGCTGGAGGTCAGGACTGAGTTGGATAGACTCACCATCGCAAATCGTCTTGTCTGTCCCTAGTTCAACTACAAGGGGTGTTTCATATTGAATAGTGATCGAATCTGATATCGTGCATTGGCCAAGCGTCAGTGTTACATAAAAGGTTCCTGCTTGATTAGCCAGAAAGGTCGGTTCTGTTGAATGATCCTGCCATTCATATTGCGCACCTGGATTTGTCACATCTAATTGGATTGAAGCTCCATCACATAAACTCGTATCGGGGCCAAGTGAAATAGCTGGTAACACCATATAATCCACTTCAAGGGTATCTGCAGCCATGCAACCCGCTATGTTCAAAGAGACATAGTATGTTCCACTTTGATTTACAGTATAGGTTGGCTGACCAGAAAGATCCTGCCATTCATAGGTAGCTCCAGTCGCCTGAGCATTTAGGATTAATTCGGCCCCGGGACATAGTGTTGTATCGGTACCTAGGTCAACAGAAACTGGTTGAGCAAAATCAACATGTATAGTATCTGCGGTTGCACAATTCGCAAGGCTAACTTCTACCCAGTACATGCCTGGTTGAGTCACAACATATGTTTGCAAATTGCTTTGATCTTGCCATACATATTCTGCACCGGGAGCATTTACTTGTAACGTATGCATTTGACCATCACATAAAGTCGTATCCGGTCCCAGATCAATGGATGATAATTCGAGGTATGTTACATGAATGGTATCCGTTGCCTCACAAAAATTTGACCGTACATGAACGATGTATTCTCCCGCTTCTGTAACTAACAAATCAGGTAGCGTAGTCTGATCTTGCCATTCATAAGTAGCACCAGGATAACTAGCATGCAAAGTCAATTGTTCGCCTGCGCATAGGGTGGTGTCATTGCCAAGTTCAACAAAGGGAAGATTCTGATAGGACACCTCAATGGAATCACTCACTTGGCAACTGCCAATACTGGCAATGACCCAATAAATTCCTGGTTGTGAAACAATGAAAATGGAATCTGAAGTTTGATCCTGCCATGTGTACGAAGCATTAGTATTGCCGGCAGCCAACACCAGCGTTTCGCCATC
Organism: Saprospiraceae bacterium; assembly: GCA_036503755.1. GTDB lineage: Bacteria > Bacteroidota > Bacteroidia > Chitinophagales > Saprospiraceae > Opimibacter. Next base: position 3,246 of record DASXWI010000286.1, read on the forward strand.
GCATAAGAGGGTATCATTTCCAAGGGAAATTGCTGACAAGGTTTGAAAATCAATTTGAATAGTATCTGCTACTTCACAACCCTGCGAACTCACCTGCACCCAATACTGTCCAGGTTGATTGATCTGAATCGAATCATTGGTTGAATTATCCTGCCATAGATACGCTGCGCCAGGAATACCTGCCTCCAGGACTAACTGTTGTCCGCTACAAAGTGTTGTATCATCACCAAGATGAATAGAGGCGAGTGAAACATAACTGACATCTATAGTGTCAGAAAAACTGCAATCACCTGCATATGCTTTGACCCAATACATACCAGGACTATTGACCAGAAATGTAGAAGATGTTGACTGGTCTTGCCATTCCAATACGGATCCAGGTTCAACTGCCTCGAGAAGCAATGTTTCACCCTGGCATAAAGTTGTGTCATTGCCAAGTGTGATCGGAACCTGGTGATTATAATCCACTTCAATGGTATCTGATATATAGCAATTGCCGAGACTGACGGTGACCTGGTATGATCCTTCTGTTGTAACTAAATAGGTGGGTGAAGTAGAGTCGTCCTGCCAGAGGTAAGAAGTTCCGGGTTGTGTTGCGTCTAATAGGATTGTTTCTCCATCACACAACGTAATATCCTCTCCAAGATCAAAAGAGGATAGGGATAGATAACTTATTTGAATAGTATCCGAATCAACACATCCATTTAACGACACGTTTACCCAATACTGACCTGCTTGTATAACAGAGAATGTAGAACCTGTAGATTGATCCTGCCATTCGATATTGGCGCCTGGTATATTGGCTTCAAGAAGTAAGGTTTCATTGGTGCATAAGGTTGTATCTGGTCCCAATTGAATATTGATAGCATCTACATAAGAAACGTGAATGACATCACTGGCAGTACAATCACCGATCTCTATGATGACGGAATACTCACCAGGTGCGGTGACCTCAAAGCTGGAACCAGTGGATTGGTCTTGCCAGGTATAGGTCGCTCCAGGTTGCGTTACATCAAGTGTAATGGACTGGCCATGACATAGTGTCGTATCGTTTCCGAGTTCCAGGGTGATCCCCGGAACAACTACAACCTCAATCGTGTCACTGATAAAGCAGTTGTCTTCTTCAATCATGACCCAATAAGTTCCGGATTCACTGATGTCATAACCGGAGAGTGTTGAATTGTCTTGCCAGAGATAGGTTGCACCTGGTCTGAATGCATCCACATAAAGATTTTCACCATTACATAAAGTTTCATCCGGGCCAAGGTCTATTGGATCAAGATAGGTGTAAGCTACCTCGATCACATCTTCTCCTATGCATCCTGAAACATTCACGGTGACAGTATATTCACCAGGAGCTGTGACTGTGAAAGTTGAACTTGTGGATTGATCTTGCCATTCGTAACTGGCACCAGGATAGGTTGCATCCAGCAATACTTCAAATCCTTCACAGAGCAAAGTATCATTCCCTAATTCGATTTCGGGTATTTCAATATACTCAGCCTGAAGGTTGTCGGTAAACTCACAATCATCAATCGTCACTGTCACTGCATAATCACCGGCTTGCGTAACCGTATACATTGGTTGTGTTGAATTATCCTGCCATTGGTAAGTGGCCCAGGGAGTCGTGACATCCAATATTTGCGTTTCACCTTCGCAAAGACTAAGATCATCTCCGAGATCGGGAGGGCCTGGCTGCTCTATGACATTGATATAGTCTGTCTTAGTACAATCGAAGATGGTTACTTTCACCCAATAGGAGCCTGGACCTGCATCTTCAAATACTGCGTCCGTGGATCCATCCTGCCATTCATACGTAGCATTTGGTGTAGTTGCATCTAAAGTGACAGTCTCACCGGGACAAAT
>DASXWI010000287.1:0-1909 GCA_036503755.1 Saprospiraceae bacterium
GCCATATTTAATAGAATGGTAAGACTTGATAAGAATTCAGAAACCTATTTTTGCGCAAAACTTACATCTATGAAATACTTGTACACTTTATTAAGCTTATTGATTACATGCAGCCTCTTTGGGCAAACGAATTACAAACCAGTCGAGGACATAATCCGTAAATATTCCAATTACTGGTTAGTTCCTCAATCCATCAACGAATTCCATGGCCGGGGAGCGATCACCCATACACTGGATAGCATCGTTGGAAAGAATGCCTCTTCTTTTGTGATAGATAAGGCCGAAATGGATTACGATGCAGAAGGGAAAACAACCGAAATGCGTCAATACGGCCTTGACTCGCTCACTTCTACTCTTCAATTGGAGGGTGTAGCCACTTTCGAATATCTAACCTCCGGAGCTCTTTCAAATCTGTATTTCGAGGAATTAAATACAGAGACTCAAGAGTTAGTACCATTTGTCGAAATGAATTTTTTCTATGATGGATCTGGACGCCTCGACAGTACCATTATTTCACTTGAAGATCCTTTGTTTGGTGGTGGCTTCGGTCCTTTTCTGAGCATGAAGCAAGTTTACAATGGTGACCTTCTCGTGCAGACCAGGCAGTGGATTTATATTTCACTTCTTGGTGGTTGGATTCCGGCATCTATAACAGATACGGAATATGATGCAAATGATAACATCATTCAGCAATTGACATCTAGTGTTGATTTTGCATCTGGTGAAGTCGAACCTTCCGATTTAACCACATACAGTTATAATGATGATGGATTGAAAGATACCGTGATTAATTATTATTGGGAAGACCCCAATTGGATCAACAGCACGTTGACCACATACACCTATCATGATAACGGTACACTGTACAAAACAACAGAACATGTTTTTTCAAATGGAGAATGGATCAACAGCACCTTGACCACAAATCCTGTAGAAGTAGTGACTGAAGAGTTTCCATTCACTAATTATCAATGGGACCCTGTTACTTCGGTCTGGATTCCTATCGATTCTACAATCAACTTGTTAAACCCTGCGCTTCCATGGGCAAACGTAGCTGCACCATCACAATTGGCAGCGTTAGGTCTGGCAGGGGGTGATGTTGAAGTCAACCTCCCTGATCTTAATGGACCAAGTATAGATGAGATCCAATATTTTGCAGCGAATCCAACTACACAGGAGTTTGAGTTTCAAACCAGGGATATCTATTACTACAGCCAAATCGAAGGCTCCTCTGTAAATCCGGTTTTACCTGAATACCTGACCGTAACGCCTAATCCTGCACAGGATCAGTTTTTTATTGAACTGGATAGCGATGCAAAAGCAAATTATACTGTGTATACCAATACGGGTGGCGTTGTTGTGAAAGGTGATATGCGCGAAGGAAAGACATCAGTTCAAACCTCTGGTTGGTCAACAGGCATGTATTATGTTGTCATTCGTATGCAGGATGGTGCAACTTATGTGCACAAACAAATCGTTGAGTAATTCTACACAAGAAAAAGAAAAAAGAAAAATAAATGAAGTGGGCCGACAAGATTTCTTGTCGGCCCACTTCATTTTTAAAGAAGATTTTCTGCAGGATGCCAGAATAGATTTTTAAAATCTACGACGGTATCCTTTTTTATTTTAACTCCTTCCTTTTCTAATGCGCGCTGCATATATTTCGGATCAGAGAAATGCAGACGTCCGCTAAGATATCCTTCACGATTGACTACACGATGAGCCGGCACAGGACCATCCATTACACTTGATTGTCTTAATGCCCATCCCACCATTCTTGCAGAACCTAAGGAAAGAAAATCCGCAATCGCTCCATAGGTTGATACTCTACCCGGAGGGATGGATCGAACAACTTCATAGACATCTTCGAAGTAGTGGGTCTTGGACATTGGAGGGTTAGAAGCTTATG
>DASXWI010000288.1:0-7226 GCA_036503755.1 Saprospiraceae bacterium
TAGACCACGGGGTCAGATCCTGTGACATCGATGATGTGTGTGGATTGTGTGATGACCACATTTGCGCCAAGTACAGCTTCCTGTTCTACAATGACACCTTCTACCACGATACACCTTGAACCAATAAAGCAATCATCTTCAATGATATTAGGGCTCGCCTGCGGTGGTTCAAGTACGCCTCCGATACCGACGCCTCCACTGAGGTGGACATTCTTGCCTATCTGTGCGCATGAGCCAACAGTAGCCCATGTATCGACCATTGTACCTGAGCCAACATAGGCGCCGATATTGACATAGGATGGCATCAGGATGGCACCGGATTCAATATGGGCACCATTCCGCACCAAAGCATGAGGGACTACACGGACACCTTGCCTGGCAAAGCCTTTCTTCAAAGGAATTTTGTCATGAAATTCGAATGGACCAACTTCGATCGTCTCCATGGGTTGGATGGGAAAGTAAAGGGTGATGGCTTTCTTGACCCATTCATTGACAATCCAGTCACCGGGACCGCGTTGATTGGCTACCCTTAATTGTCCCTCATTGAGCATTCGGATGCATTCGTAAATAGCATACCGGGTGTCCTTTTCCCCGAGGAGATTACGGTCTTCCCAGGCGGCTTCTATGATGAGTTTGAGATCTTCCATGATTTTTTGTCTTAGGCGGCAAAGATGGGTAAAAGGGCGGAACGGCAGAAGGGCGGAAGGGCAGAAAGGTAAAAGGGCGGAACGGCAGAAGGGTACAAAGCAATAATAAGCTGCCGTTAAAACGGACATCTTTATGAATAAAAAAAATTAAGCTTTTTGATCCGAAGCATGCGAAAGTAGGTTAACCTACGCTCAACTTTCGTTGGGGCATGCCTTCCGCCTTTCTGCCCTTCCGCCGTTCCTCCTTTAAGAGAAATACATATTACAATAATTCGTTATCTTTGCCAGAAGGTCTATTGTTTAACAGAAAACTGCGTGTGCTATGAACCGGATCATCACCATCCTCGTCACCATATTTATCCTGCTGCTCCTCTACATCTGGATCAGTCATGTATGGGGCAGTGACAAACCAAGACATCCCCGCCAAATCGTGGACGCTAAGGAAAATCAGTTATCTGATGATCTGATGGCGGACTCGGATACGACAAGCTATACTCCTCCTGTTACAGAGCCTACTTCAGAAGAGTCTGATGATGTCGACGAATATGCTACTGAACGGAATGTGGAGAACACTACTGATGATGAGGTAAAAACCGAACCAGCAAAACCTGAGGTTAAGTCAGAACCTGTTGTGGAAAAAAAGACACAGGAGCCAAAGAAAGCTGAGCCGGTTAAAACTGAGCCAAAGAAAACAGCACCAGCTCCTACACCTAAACCAGTTACTCCTACACCTAAGACAGAGACCAAACCGGCTGCAACTACTGCCGCCACCAATGGACAACATCTCGTCATTGCAGGCAATTTTACCCAAAAGGTCAATGCGGAGCAACGTGTTCAGGAATTGAAGAAAGCTGGATTCCCGGAAGCCGAGGTGGTCAATTTCGATCTTTCGGAATACCATACAGTTTGCGTGGGCCGGTTTAATGATGTCGATGAAGCCAGGAAACTGGTTAAAAAGCTAAAGGATTACCACAAGATTGATGCATACGTGAGGATTGGGGGCTGATGTGCGGACGGTCATCGCTGACAAAAACTGAAAAAGAACTTGAAGAACGGTTCCGGGCGACCTTTTATAGTGAGAACCTGGAACGGTACAATCCATTGCCCAATTTCAACGTCGCTCCCACTCACATGCATCCTGTCATCACGCAGGAAGAACCCCAAATCATACACCTCTACCGCTGGGGCCTGATCCCTTCCTGGGCTAAGGACATCAAGATAGGCTCGAAGATGATCAATGCCCGTATAGAAGGTATTGAAGATAAACCTGCCTTTCGCCAGGCTTTTCATAAACGACGTTGCATCGTTCCTTTCGATGGGTACTATGAATGGCAGAAGACTCCAGAAGGGAAAATTCCCATGCGTATCCAGGTAAAGAATGTGGACATCTTCACTATCGCTGGCCTTTATGAACATTGGAAAGATCCACAAGGTAAGCTGGTAAATAGTTTTACCCTCATCACCCGGGAAGCAGATCCAGCCATCAGGCATCTCCATGACAGGCAACCCATGGTTCTTTTGCCTGAGCAGGAAAGATTATGGCTGGACGCTGGCATTCCTTCCAAAGACTTAATCCATGAACTGGAGCCAATGCCAGGCGACTATTTTAAGTGGTACCGGGTGTCAGATCGAGTCAATAATGTCAGGGAAAATGACCCCAGCCTGATCGAGGCGGTATAAAAAAAATGGCGGAAAGGCAGAAGGGCAGAAGGGCAGAAAGGCGCCTATAATTGAAGATTCACTTCCTACTTTCCATCTTTCTTGATTATCAACTCACAAACCCTTCTGCCTTTCCGCCCTTCTGCCTTTCCGCCTTTCCTAATATCTTTGTCCCCCTATGATGATCGACCGCCTACGGGCTATAAAGAATAAATACCAGGACCTGGAACTCAGACTCTCTGACCCTGACGTGATCGGAGATGTCAAGCAATTTTCGAGGCTGCACAAGGAATATAAAGATCTTACAGAAATCGTGGAGGCCATAGATCAGTATGAACTCATCCTTTCCAATATCACTTCATCTACAGAAATGCTTAAGGAGTCTGATCCCGAAATGCGGGACATGGCACAAGCTGAGTTGGCTGATCTCAAAGAGAAAAATGAGGAAATAGAGGATAAACTAAAATGGTTGCTGATCCCTCGTGACCCTGAAGATACCAAGGACGTCATCATGGAGATCAGGTCAGGTACTGGTGGAGATGAGGCTAGTATTTTTGCCGGTGATCTTTACCGGATGTATACGCGCTACTTTGATACCAAAGGATGGAAGTATGAGATCATTGATGAGAATACTGGATCAGTAGGAGGATTTAATAAAGTGGTCCTGGAAATTTATGGCGAAGATGTATACGGACATCTCAAGTTTGAATCCGGTGCACATCGCGTACAACGTGTGCCTAAGACAGAAGCTCAGGGAAGAGTGCATACCTCTGCAGCAACGGTAGCGGTATTGCCAAAATTTGAATTGGAGGAAATCAATATCCGCAAAGAAGAATTAAGAGTCGATACTTTCCGTTCAAGTGGTGCAGGTGGACAGCACGTGAACAAGACGGAATCCGGTGTGCGTTTTACTCACCTTCCTACAGGTATCGTGGCAGAAAGTACAGATGGTCGCTCACAGCATAAGAATAGAGAAATCGCACTCAACAGGCTTTATGATAAGGTCCGTGCCGCTCAGCGAGAAGCAGTCACCAATGCGTATGCATCCCATCGCAAATCGCTTGTTGGCACAGGAGATCGCTCCGATAAAATCCGCACCTACAACTATCCGCAAAACCGTGTGACGGACCATCGTATCAACCTCACTTTGTACAACCTTGATCGCATCGTACTTGGAGATATCGATCCTATCATCGATGCCCTCAAGCTCGCAGAGAATACGGAGAAGTTGAAAGAGATGGCTTCGGAGGAGGCTTAGGTGTAGACTCCAGACTCCGGACATCAGACATCAGACTCCAGACATCAGACTTGATGCGTTGGTATAACTCACCCCCCAGCCCCTCTCTTGTGATTGACTTCGTGTACGCACAAAAATTATGTAGTAAAGAGAGGGGAGTCCTTAATATCGAATCCCCCTCTCTTTAATGATTATCTGTTTCCAAAAGCTGGCTTAATAAAATAAGAGAGGGTTGGGGTGAGTTAAAAGGAAAGATCAGAAGTCTGTACCCATTGAGAAATGCAGAATAGGCTTACGATCTGTCTCTGTCTCCCAGCTCCATCCGTAATCCAATTTGAGGAAGTATCCAAAAACTAGTGTGCGTGCACCAAGACCATAACCAACGATCAGCGGATTACGATAATAATTAACGGTGACTTCTACAGTGGGTGGGTTTGTGAGGACAACTGTATTCAATGGATTACCTGATCCAAAGGGATCGCTTCCATGCCATGCTGTGCCTGCATCAATAAAGGCAACAGCCTGCAGATTGCGGATGAAAGAAGATTTAATTTTTTGCTTGGAGAGATACTGGAAAACAGGGACTCTTAGTTCTGCATTGGTGAGCACTACGCTGCTACCATTACGCGCATTGTATTTAAATCCACGCATGTTGGCTGCAAGCGTATTGTAGGCAAAATTGATATCATTCGGGACACTCACATTGTTATCGTATTGCGGAAACAACCAATTTTCCACACCACCCAAATAATACAGAATACGCTCTGAACCAAGTGTAGTAGCTGCTGTAACTCGTGCAGCAAAAATACTGCGTCCATCCAGCGAGACATAATGACGGGCATCAATTCCGATTGATGTCATGAAGCCTTCATTGAACTGAAATTTTTTATCGTCTTCAAAAAGATTGAGATCAAATCGTTTGACTAATTCAACCCAGGACTTGACACGGGTCCCGGTACGGCTGTTCATATCCAATGCGCGTGAATTGTCATAGACCCATTCCATTTTTAATCCTACGCGTTGAGCATCATCTGTTCTTGAGTCAAGCGTTTGTTTATCTGTAGCGAGATATATGGTTTTATCGTTTCGAAGTGTCACAGTACCACGTACACTGTTGAAGTTATCAAATGGATAGCTGTATTTCGCTAGCGCCAGCGAGGTAACATATTGGATCTGGTGAGAAGGATCTGAAGAAGATAGATCTGGTTCGGTTACAGATTTACGATATGCAGCATATTCCTTGTCAATCCTTTTCTTACGATTGTTAAAGACAAGGAAATATTCAGAGCCATTGAACGTAGTTGGAAAACGTACTCCACCGGTGACGATATAATCATCAAACAAATCTTTAATACTGGCTTTAAAAAGTATACCCAGTGGGGATGGTTCAAACTCACGTTTTGTTCCTGCATAACTATCCAGGCCACCAAACAACAAATCGTTATCAAGCGTAACATTAAAATAATCCAACTTGAATTTTAACCTTGCTGCAATAATTTGCGATCGGATAAATGGAGTGAGATCTCCTGGTTTATAGTCAAGTTTACCGGAAACAGAAGGTTGAAGTATTTTATCAGGATCAACTTCTGGTGTTGGTTCTTCAGATATCTCTACTTCAGGAAGTACAATCTGTTGAGGTTCCGGTTCAACCGGTTTTGTGACGGGGAAAGGAGTTTGAAATAAATATTTCGGATCAATCTTTTCTTTCTCTTTAGCTTGTTCTTCTGGCGTAGGCATGCTTGGATCCTGAACTATATTTTCACTGGGCAAGGGAAGATCACCAAGTGCTTTTGTGGAATCAAGCCTGCTGATATGGATATATGGATTAGCCCATTTCTGAATCCAGTCAATCACTACCAGGCTCGCAGGTACGATTTCATGAAGCAGGATATCGCGATCATATTTGGTATGCAACATGGAGAGCGGAGGATCTTCATCAAGTCGTGTCACCATGATTCGTTGCCACTCACCGGTGAAATCGGCTAATGCGATGATCTGATCGGGGCCCGCAAGTCTTGCTTTTCGTTCACTGGCTTCATGGCTGAAAGTGATCCGTCTAAGTGATCCTTTCGTTTTATTGTGATCCAGGAGGTAGAGATCATACTGACCGATCGGAAGAATGGAATCCAATGCCATTTTTTTGAGAGTCTCATCAGCTCTATTGGAAGAGAACAGGATAAAACGTTGATTATTTAAATGGATGACAGAGGCATCGAGATCATCATAAAAGTCTTCGGTGATGCGAGTGCTCTGCCTGGTGATGGGTGCATACAGGTATAGATCAGAAAAGCCATCTGTATTCCCCGAAAACATAAGCGTATCTACAGACCAATAATCCATATCATAGATACGCTGGTACTCTGGACTGAGTTTATCCGAATACATAACGCCTTCTTCGAAATCAAATTTCAACAGTGAAATCACATCCTTGCGTTCGATCATCACACTCAGCTCGCTTGCATCAGGGCTCCAGGCCAATACAGGATAATTAAAGTCGGTTTCCACTTCGTAATTCCGGATGCCATACCTGTAAAGCACTTTTTTGTCACCCGTTTCCATATCATATACCATCACGCGTACACGTCCGAAATCATGGAGTGTATAGGCGAGTTGTTTGCCATCAGGGCTGAGTCGCAGGCGTCCAAACGTCTGAGGTTTCTTTTTGCTTGTGAGCTTCAGATCATTGGTAAATGACTGGACCGGTGCTGCGGATGCTTCGATACGTTTGAGAAAATAATCTTTCCACAGCGCAGTGAGTTGTTTGGTATCAATCCCTAGCACATAGATCAGCCCACTTTCAAGACTGCGTTGAATGCGAGTGAGGTAAAGAATATTTGAAATGGTTGCACGGCCATATGTATTTGCCATAAAAAACCACATCGAATGTCCCGCAAGTTGTGGATCAAGTTTTGCAAAATGTTTGAAGTCTGCTTTTTTGTTTTTCGGATTTGTAAAATAATCGTTGAGACGGTTTTCCATTTCAGGACTCCACTCTTCGCCGACATAAGAAATCAATCCTTCCTGGAACCAATCCCCCAGGTTAAGCAACACAGCATTCTGCACAATTTCCTGCAGGTTATTGCCATGAAGCATTGCGTTTATATACACGGCGGCAATACCCTGGCGTAATTGAGTGCGCAAGTCATTGTGATCCCCGTTGAAATACAGAAAGACTTTGTTTTCGATGACTTTGGTGATGCCTCCCTTGCCGACAAACTGTTCTTCGATGCCGAGATTACTTTGTTTCATGTCGGTGAGATCCACATAGACGATAAGTTCGATCTTATCATTCATCTTGTGTTCGAGGATGTTCTGGATATAGGGATTATCAAGTTCTGCCAACTGGATGACAGTATGGGCTATTTCCTTGCCTTTGCCATACCAATAGGTGACGAAATTTTCAGTTTCGTACATGTCCCACTTGGAAAAGTCATCATGATATTGGACCCGGTTTTTCCCAAAGGTGGTATTGACGGTCTGACCTTGCAGCCACAGCGCCTGTAGAAGAAAGAGTATACCAAATAAGATCCTGCCCATGATCCCCTATATAACGGTTGAAACGAACTGAAAATATAGGGGTTTTAAGCACACCGGGCAACTTGGCCCGGGTTCGAGACTGGAGACTATAGATGGGAGACTGTAGACTCAGGACTTTGATTTTTGATGTAAATCATCAATTTCCC
>DASXWI010000289.1:0-5719 GCA_036503755.1 Saprospiraceae bacterium
GTGGAGGATAAAGAAGGAAAATTGGTTGGACTTATTACGTTACGGATAGTCCTTAGGCACATGCTGAGTAAACGTAACCAGGACCCTGGAACCGAAGCCGAAATCACTACAGTGAAGGATATCATGAATCAAAATCCTAGGGTCATCGACCCAAATGCGACGATTCATGAAGCAATGTCGATCATGCGCAAAAACATGATCGGCTGCCTCCCTGTCGTCAAAAACGGGGAATTGATTGGAATTATCACCGAAATGGACTTCCTGAAAATTGCTGGCCGATTGATTGAAAGACTCGAAGGATAACCTTTTATTATTTCCATGAATTAACTGCATCTGGCCACTGGATGTCGAGCGAAGCGAGATCCCGTCAAATGCAAAGCATTTGTCGCGAGAGAGTTTTCTCCGCCAGCCACGAAAAATATATGCCGCTGGATGGAGTTTCTGGTGCTGAGCGTAGTCGAAGTATCTCCGCCAGCCACGAAAATCACGGAGGTTCAGTCAAGAACCTTATTTTTGCGCTTTCGTTTTAAGCATGTTCCATTTTACTAACTATACATCATGATATTCGATTTTGATATGATCAAGGCGGTTTATACCGCTCTTCCCGGCAAAGTAGATCAAGCCCGGAAAACCCTGGGCAGACCATTAACTCTCTCCGAAAAGATATTATTCAGCCATTTACACGCAGATTCTCCTTTGAGGGATTTCGCCAGGGGCAAGGATTACGTGTTTTTTGCCCCAGACCGTGTGGCTATGCAAGATGCAACCGCCCAGATGGCACTATTGCAATTTATGATGTGTGGAATGGAAAAAACGGCTGTTCCAACGACCGTCCATTGCGATCACCTGATCCAGGCTCAAACTGGTGCTGATACCGACCTCAAAACTGCTCTGGATATTAATTCAGAAGTATATTCTTTCCTTGCTTCTGTTTCTACCAAATATGGGATCGGATTCTGGAAACCCGGTGCAGGAATCATTCACCAGACCGTTTTGGAAAATTATGCTTTTCCAGGAGCTATGATGATTGGTACAGATAGTCATACACCCAATGCTGGTGGTCTTGGAATGCTTGCTATCGGTGTAGGCGGTGCGGATGCTGTCGATGTCATGGTTGGTATGCCATGGGAACTCAAAATGCCTAAATTCATTGGCGTCCACCTCAAAGGAAAATTAAGTGGCTGGACATCACCAAAAGATGTAATCCTGAAAGTAGCCGGTATTCTCACTGTAAAAGGTGGCACAGGTGCCATTGTAGAATACTTTGGTGAAGGCGCACGCTCAATGTCATGCACAGGGAAAGGTACGATTTGCAACATGGGAGCTGAGATCGGAGCTACTACCTCTACATTCGGTTATGATGATTCCATGTCAAGGTTTCTGAAAGCTACAGGAAGAGCAGATGTTGCCGTACTGGCGGATGGTATTGCAAGTCATCTGACAGGCGATCCTGAATGTTATGCAGATCCAAAAAAATATTTTGACCAGGTCATTGAAATAGACCTTGATACACTTGAACCACATGTAAATGGTCCATACACTCCAGACCTTGCATGGCCGATCAGCGAATTTGCTGCAGCGGTAACCAAAAATGACTATCCGGAAAAATTGGATGTAGGATTGATCGGATCTTGTACAAACTCTTCGTATGAAGATATTTCAAGAGCAGCAGCGATCGCCAAACAAGCAAAAGATAAAAAACTGAAAGTAAAATCAGAGTTTACAGTTACACCTGGCTCTGAACTGATTCGCTTTACCGTTGAAAGAGATGGTATGCTCCAGGATTTCGAAGATGTAGGTGGCTTAGTATTGGCAAATGCTTGCGGTCCTTGTATCGGCCAATGGGCCAGACACATGGATGATCCCAAACGTCGGAATTCCATTATCACTTCGTTCAACCGCAATTTTGCAAAACGTAATGATGGTAATGCATCCACACATGCATTTGTGGCTTCGCCAGAGATTGTGACAGCACTTGTATTTGCAGGTGACCTTACGTTCAATCCATTGACAGATACCTTGATCAATGAAGATGGAGTAGAAGTACGTTTCGATCCTCCGGTAGGTGTTGAGCTGCCTCCCTTAGGTTTTGATGTAGAAGATGCAGGCTTCCAGGCACCGGCAGCAGAAGGGTTTAAAATTCAAGTCGATGTTGATCCTGCATCAGACAGGCTTCAATTGCTGACTCCATTTAAGCCCATCACCAATGACCAGGTGCAAAACATGCGCGTGCTATTGAAAGCTCAAGGGAAATGCACAACTGACCATATATCAATGGCTGGTCCTTGGTTGAAATACAGAGGTCATCTTGAAAATATCTCTAACAACTGTTTTATAGGTGCGATTAATGCCTTTAATGGAGAAGCCAATAAAGTGATCAACCACGAAGAAGGAATATACATGGCAGTGCCAGATTCAGCGAGAGCATATCAAAAGAAAGGAATATCAACCGTTGTTTTCGGTGAAGAAAATTATGGTGAAGGTTCGTCAAGAGAACATGCTGCAATGGAGCCGAGATATCTTGGTGTGAAAGCCATTATTGTCAAATCCTTTGCACGTATACATCAAACGAATCTGAAGAAGCAAGGAATGTTAGCACTCACTTTTGTCAACCTGGCTGATTATGACCTTGTCAGACAAGATGATTATGTCGATATCCTTGGATATGAAAATTTCAATCCGGATTCAGAAATCAAAGTAAGACTTCGCCATGCAGATGGCACCGAAGATGTATTTGACGTACAGCATGGATACAATGCGCAACAAGCAGAGTGGGTGAGAGCAGGATCGGCGCTGAATAAAATACGCGAAGGAAAGTAGTGGTAATGACCGGGCTTTGATTTAACTTTAGGGATGTACGGTATTAACTCATTAAAACTTAAAACCAAAGATCATGCTTAAAGAATTCAAAGCCTTCATCATGAAGGGAAATGTCATTGACCTGGCTGTAGCGGTTATTTTCGGAGCAGCATTCAGTGCCATTATTTCATCCCTGGTGGATGACATTATCACCCCCCTTCTACTGGCACCGGCCATGAAAGCTGCCGGAGTTGATGATATTACCGCACTGGTATGGGGAACTGTGAAATATGGAAAATTCCTTGCCGCCATTATTAAATTCATTGTCATTGCCTGGATTTTGTTTCTCCTGGTGAAGGCATTTAATTCGATGCGCAAAAAAGAAGAAATACCAGCACCTCCTCCCGGACCTACGCAGGAAGAGTTACTGACACAAATTCGTGACTTGCTGAAGAAGTAAATAAAAAAGGCCCATCATGTGGGCCTTTTTTATTTATCATTTGCTGTAAAGTTTATTCAAATCCTCTGTCACAACAAGCATAGGTTTGCCCGATGCAGGTTACTTTGCAACTTCCGAAATCGTTGGCCGACGCACAGTTCAATTCCATCTTTTGTCCCGCTTTGCAGTTACCTGGAGGAGTGCTGGCATGATCGCATGCGCAATAGGGTGGTTGATCGGCCCTGCTGCCAAGGTTGATTTTCCTTTCGCCAAGACCAAAGCCCTTAACGTATTTTACTTTTCCAATTTCCTTAATCAGGGAAGGGATTTCATCCGTTTCAAGATGGTAGTACATCGTTTCCTTCTTCATCAAAGAATTCACCAATAGTCCGCGACCTAAAAAAATTACCTCTGCCCTATTGATGGAAACAGAATCTATTTTTTCACTTTTCACTTCATTTTGGAGGAAGTAACTGATGATTTCAGTTCCCTGTTCAGGTATATGTTGGATCTCGATGCGATTATTCTTTGTGATGATTTGGACCCTTCCATATGTCTTGATAGCCCATTCCCATTCTTGCAATGAAGCATTATGCGTCTTAATGATGGAATCCGCAAGGGCCAGGTAAAGTTCGTTGGCATTATGCGTTGGTTCTTGTTTGCAGCTGAAAAAAGTGGGCAAACAAATGGTAACCAGTGTGAAAAGAACGAAAGCTCTTAAAAGAATCATGATTAATTTATGTTAGGATTTGAATGCAAATGTATAATGATCAACTCAGGTATTTGCCTACAATAGGAACTCTCCTTCCCACACCAAAAGCCTTTGGAGAAACGCGTAGCACGGGTGCAGTCTGATGTCGTTTAAATTCATTGATATTTACCATTTTCAATATGCGCAGGACAAGCTTTTCATCAAAGCCCATCTCGATGATCTCTTGCGGGCCTAAACGTTTCTCTACATACATATAAAGGATAGGATCAAGTATGTGGTATTCCGGCAAACTGTCACTATCCTTTTGTCCCGGTCTCAATTCAGCACTAGGGGGTTTGTTAATGGAATTTTGAGGAATGATCTCTTCGTCTTTGTTGATATAATCTGCAAGAAGGTAAACTTCAGTTTTATAAATATCTGCTAGCACAGACAAACCACCAGCAAGGTCACCGTAGAGCGTTCCGTAGCCAACGGCCATTTCGCTTTTGTTGGTCGTATTCAGTAAGATATTTCCATGCTTATTGGAAACCGCCATCAACAGGATAGCTCTGCATCGAGCTTGTATATTTTCTTCTGTTACATCAAATGGTTTGCCTTCCATTACACCAGTGAGGATGTTGTTGAAAGCATCGTAAGGCTCCGCAATCGGAAGGATATCATAACGGATGCCCAGATTTTCTGCCAGCGCTTTTGCATCATCTACACTATGTGACGAACTATAACCGCTAGGCATTAAAAGACCCCGGACATTTTCTTTTCCAAGCGCGCGTGTAGCCATCACCGCCGTCACAGCAGAATCAATACCACCACTTAAACCAAGGATAGCTTTCTTCAATCCAAGTTTTGCAAAATAATCCTGCAGTCCCAGGATCAGTGCATCATGGATCAATGTGATTTTATCTTTCGGTTGCTCCCGGTTGTATCCTCCCTTGATGACATCATCCAGCTGATAGTATTTTATTTCTTCTTTGAAATAAGGAAGCTCATCATACACCTGTCCATCCGGGGACATGATAATGGACCCACCATCAAATATGAGTTCGGTTTGCGCACCGTAAATGTTGGAGTAAAAAATAGGAATGCGATATCGTTCTGCATTAGCCCTCAATACCTCAATACGTTCGGCTGCATGATTGTAGTCGAATGGCGATGCGGAAATGTTGACAATAAAATCAGGTTCCTCAGGCATCATCTTGTCCATTGGACATTCAGTATAAAGAGGATTATTATTACCAACGTTCCATAAATCTTCGCAAATGCTTAATGCAATTCGCTTCCCTTTAAATTTAACAGTGCTGTATTGTTTGGCTGGTTCGAAATATCGGTATTCATCAAAGACATCGTATGTAGGCAATAAGGACTTGTGTTGGATGTGCAATATCTTGCCTTCATACAAAAAGTAAGCACTATTGTAAAGGTCCTTGCCTTCGTGAAAAGGATTGATAGTCGGGCTGCCCACAATGATCCCGATACCTTCAGATGCTTCTCTCAACTGATCAATTGTTTCTTCAGCGAGCCTGATGAAATCACGGAACTCAAGAAAATCCCTTGCCGGGTAACCTGTGGTTGCCAATTCACCAAAAACGACGAGATCTGCTCCTTTTCCTTTTGCTTCTGCCGTGGCTTTCAGCATTTTCTGCAGATTTCCCTCAAAATTTCCAATGTGGTAATTCAACTGGGCAATGGCGATTTTCATGGCGCAAAATTCAGGATTTTATTTGAATAAGCGACCTTTCTTCCCTTGCTCCTTTGCTCCCTTCATCCCTTCC
>DASXWI010000290.1:0-5510 GCA_036503755.1 Saprospiraceae bacterium
GTTTATTCCGATTGAACCCGCTTATATTTTAGCTGTGCAATCTGATCCGGACTTATGGGCGTATGCATATACAAGGAGAATTCTCTTGATCAGTCCAACAAACCTTATTGCCGTACTTAAGATTGTTGCAGACTTGTGGAAGCGAGAGTTGCAAAGTAAAAATGCAGTGGAGATCGCAAGGGAAGGAGCTAATCTCTATGATAAGTTTGTAGGCTTTGTCACCACTATTGAAGATATTGGCAAACATCTGAATCGCTCACAGGATGCGTATCACCAGGCTGTAAGCCAACTCAGAGATGGCAAGGGTAATTTAATTGCCAGAGTGCAGAAGCTTCGGAAACTCGGGGTGAAATCAACCAAGCATCTTCCAACAACTATGTTGACTGCAGATATGGAAGAAGAAACAGATGCTGATCTGCTCCCGGATGCGGAATCAAGTGAGGAATAGTAATCTTAGGGACCACACTAACTATTAGTATCTTTCTAACATAACAAACAAAAGCCAATGCTATTACTCAGTCATATCCTTACTGGACTAGTTATACTGATTCATCTTTATATCGTTTGGTTAGAAATGTTTGCGTGGACGACAAGAGGCAGGAAAGTATTTAAATCATTCCCGAAAGATTTGTTTGAACCAACAAAAGCACTTGCAGCTAACCAGGGCTTGTACAATGGATTTCTTGCGGCAGGGTTGATTTGGTCGTACTTTATTTCAGATTCCGAATGGCAGATGAATGTCCGGATATTTTTTCTTGGTTGTGTGGCCGTAGCTGGAATTTATGGTGCAATGACAGCAGATAAAAAGATACTGATGGTACAAACCTTACCTGCGGTCGCGGCAATATTGGCAACCCTGTTTGTGGGATATGGACAATAAAACGTCAAAAAGGATAAAATCTCCGGCCTTTCTGGGGGTTTTTTTTACTTTTAAAAGGATTAATGATATCCTCCTCCGTTAATCTTTACCTCTGCATCATCATTTCTTTTTACTATCCTGACCAGATTAAACCCAGGAACCATGAAAAATAAATCGAAAACAACCATTTTCTCTTGTAGTCGCTTTCTCTCCTTGCTATTTATCCAGTTGATTATGTTTAGCACTGATCGATTGGTTGCTCAGTGTGGCGCACCGGACCAGGCACCTACCATAGAGTGTGATTCTGCTCCCTTAATTTGCCTTCAAAACTGGTGTTATGGAGGTGCACTTGAAGCTAATCCTGGGCATAATAGTTTTTGTGGACCTAACACGAGCGTGCATAACCCCCAGTATTACAAATTCATTGTCACTGATGAAGAGGTCGTGTTTGAAATCCATGTAGATGATTGTGATAGTGGAATTGGTTTGCAAAGCGCAATCCTGGGCGCATGTCCATGGGAAACATTTGATGTACACGATTGTGATCCGGGCACCCCACCAGGAGGAACAATGTTTCTCCAATCTACCGGGTTCGAAATCGGGCAAATGGGATGGTTATTAATTGACGGAAGTAATGGCTCTACTTGTTCCTACACCATTACGTCTACATTCGGTATTTCTCAACCTGAACTCGTTGGTGAAATTTCACTTGTAACTGCAACGCCAACTTCAACGATCCCTGGATATTATGGTATTACAGTTGAAGCTACTCCACCTGTTGCAAATGCTCACGGATATTATTGGGTCCATGGATGGAGTGGAGATACGATCACGTCTACAGACAATACTACCTTCATCTTAGTCCCATGTGATATTGACCCAGGTATCTATACTATATGTGCCAGGGCTTTCAGCGGTTGCGATACAACAGAAAATGAAACATGTGTTGAATTTGAGTTACTCGCAAACGATGAAATTATCAAAAGTCCATCCACTTTTTGCTCTGAGACATTTCCTTTTATGTGGTTTGATTTAACGATTCCTGGCCCTGGCACATATACACAGTCCTTCCCACAACCCTCTGGATGTCCTATTGATTCTATATGGCAGGTTGATGTCTATCCTGAATCAGAACCCGGAATCATCGATACATCCGTTTGTGATTACTCATTTATGTATGAAGGTGAAGTTTATGATGCCTCTGGCACATATCTGCTGGATTATCCAGGGCAGGGAGTTAATGGATGTGACTCCACTGCAGAACTGCATTTAACCCTTGATATCATTGAGCTGTTTATCGAGGCCAATTGCCTGGACTCACAATTCACCTTGCTACCACACATTCTTGAACATTATTTGTCAAATGACTCCATTTACTTTTCCTGGTATGACTGTGACTATGACTCATTACTTTCTACAGCAATAAATTTCACTCCCGATACTACAGGATGTTTTTGTCTTGTACTTGAGCATAGTTTCTGTAGTGATACAATTTGTTCAACATTCGAATCGGATCCTTGTGAAATTTCATGCTCTCTTGTTCAGCATACAGGATGCAGTCAGGACCCTGTCTTGTTTACCTATGATGGTGAAATCCCGGAGGGCTCAACTTTACATTGGCTAATTGATTTTCCAGGTGCACCTGGCACTTACTTTTCAGGAACCGATTCGCTTTTACTTTTTTATGATGAATCCGGATGCTATCGCGCTTCTCTGACTATTATGGATTCGTTAAATACACAAACTTGCGTCGATTCATTTTGTATTGAAAGTCCTGTTTCCATAGCTAGTTTTTGCTGCAGCGAAATCAAATGCGATACTTGTACGACGCTGATGATTGGATTATCGGGAACGGCACCCTGGACCATTTACATTTCGGATGGTGTAACGACAGATACTGTACCTGGAATCACGGACACTCCATACCATCATGAAGTGTGCCCTCCGGCTGACTCCACTATTACTTATTCTCTGATTGTTACTGATACCGTCAATGCGTGTCCCGCCATAATAACTACTGAAAATCCGGTAACCATCCATCTATCTTCTTCACCGATTGCATCCATTATCCAGGAAACGGACACACTCTGTGCTAATGAAGGAATGACTTCTTATACTTGGACTAATTGCTTGACGAAGGAAACCGTGTCTTCATCCCAATGCTTCACCCCTGGTACATCAGGATGCTATTGTGTTGAAATAGTGAATGTGTCTGGTTGCGCTGATACAGCCTGTATTGATTTTCTCATCAGTGCAGTATCGGATTTAAACAACGATCTCATCGGCATTTTACCTGTTCCTTCGAGTGGATCCTGGGAAGTACGTATGCCTGGTCGGGTGCAAACACCGGTTGCATGGTCATTAGTGGATCTCAGTGGACGTTTGCTGGAACAAGGAATACTTTCTGAATCAATAGGTGAGATAGCCCTTGATAAAATACCGAATTCCGGACTCTATTATTTAAAGTTTGTCGGTCAAAACGGCCGGATGATTACATCTAAAGTGGTGATTTTGACAGAATAATACCGATAAATCCCTTTGCGGGTTTCCAAAATCCCGTGCCATCGACTCAAAAACAAGAAGATCCTTTGCCAAACCTATACATTGTCCTGGCCTTCCGGTAATTCCGAGGACTATTCAGATTCAGAGGCGGTTATATTGGCGCCTCATGGACTTGAAACCTGGTAGGACAGACATATATCAAAAAAAAATCAACTGTAAATAAAAAAAATCAGCCGGGACGCATTAAAACTTAGGAAAAAGGCATTAAGTTTGGGTCGCAATTCGAAATTTTATTCATTCACCTCAACAAATTCAGATATGAATTTACGTAAACTATTTCCTTACCTCAGTTCCCTCTTGCTAGTGTTTTCGCTCTTCATTGTCTCCTGCGAGGAGGACAATGACGATCAGGTTTCAGACAGTAGTTTTGTTGCCGGTTATAGCGCAGAAGCTGCTTTAGAGTGGAATAAGCTTTTCCTTGAGATCGAGCGCTATGCCGCTGGTTACCGTCCAGGTCCAGCTCCACGTGCATTAGGTCACATGGGTTTGGCTGCTTACGAAGCTTGTATTACAGGGATGCCTGGTTATAACTCGCTTGAGAGTCGTTTCAATGGTTTGAATATCCCTAACGCTGAAGCTGGTGCAAAATACCACTGGCCTACAGTTGTTCATGGAGTTTATTCCATTATGTTCCCGAACTTCTTCACCCAAGAACCCCCAGCAAGTGTTAGAAATCGGTGGGAAGCCTTGAAAAATACACTTGATCAGAAGTACCTTGCTGAAGCCGGCCAGGAAGTTTTCAACCGTTCTAAGACTTATGGAGAGGCGGTAGGCCTTGCTGTATGGGAATGGTCAACTACCGACCCTTATGGCCACGAAGCTTACAAAAACCCATTTGGTAACTACACTACTAATGAGTCCTATGACTGGGCTGCTCATTATGATGGTCCTGGCGACTGGGCACCAACCGTACCTGGTCCAACTAGTCCAATGGGTCCTTACTACGGAAAGGTTCGTGCTTTTGTTCTAACCGATTCTGAAAAACTTGCTTTACCTCCAAAAAATTATTTCATGGAGTACAGCGAGAATCCAAATTCTGAATATTACTCTCAAGCCCTTCAGGTTTACACAAAGGACGCTGATACGGATTACACCACCGAATGGATTGGTGAATTCTGGAGTGATGACTTGTTGAACCTCACCTTTAGCCCTGGCCCACGTTGGACAGCTATTGGAAACCAAATCATTGAGAAAGAAAATGCTAATCTTGAAGTAGCCCTCGAGGCTTATGCAAAGACAGGAATGGCACTTGCAGATGCTGCTGTTGCTGCATGGTACTCAAAATTCTACTACAATGTTGAGCGTCCTGATACGTATATCAAGAAAGTAATTGATCCAACTTATGAGCCTAACCTGGACAACCCGTTGACTGGTGATGTTGGTTTTACACCTCCATTCCCAGCTTACCCATCAGGTCACTCTACGATGGGTGGTGCAGGTGCAGAAGCTTTGGCTAGTGTATTCGGTTATGCTTACGGAATGACTGACAACTGTCACCTTGGCCGCACCGAATTTGAAGGTGTTCCAAGGACTTTCGGAAGCTTATATGAAATGGCCCTTGAAAATGCATGGTCACGTGTTGTACTTGGTACCCACTGGCGCATGGACTGCGACGAAGGTGTTCGTTTAGGTACTGCCATTGGCCGTAAAGTCAATGCACTTCCCTGGAAGAAATAATAACTGGTTTTAAGAATTTATATAAAAGAGACTGTCTTTATTCGGCAGTCTCTTTTTTTTTATTTTCGCCTCTCCCATTCGTACTGCCACTCCTGGGATGTACGTTTAACCTGATAAAAATTCATTTATACTCTAACCAATATCATGCGACATCATTCCACTTTCCCTGCCGGACTTACTATTCTTATAAGTATTTTCCTCTGTTCTGCCATGATCACGTCCTGCGGATCTAAAGAGGTAGAAATCGTACAGAATTATGGAACCGGTGAGGTCTCCAGAAAACACACCGAGATCAATGGAAAGAAGCAAGGCAAAATGATCGAGTATTATAAAGATGGGAAGATCAAGGGGGAACGCCTTTTTAAAGATGATATCCAGATCGACAAATCCACCTTTTATTATCCAAGTGGTA
>DASXWI010000291.1:0-1912 GCA_036503755.1 Saprospiraceae bacterium
AATGTTGCACATTTTGCCCACCTGGGTGGTGCGTTGGCAGGGTTTGTTCTTGCGAGGCATTGGAAGCGAGGTGGCAGTTTCTTGCGATAGCCAGAAAGTAAGACAGTAAGAAAGTAAGACAGTGAGAGGTGTTATAGTGGCCTGCGGTTGCTATTTGCCCTTGATCCCTTGCTCCTTTGATCCCCTCACCCAACTTTCGTTGTCGGTTATTCGTTTTGTACGATAAGAATTACATTTGATATTGTGTTCCGCTCGATCCTAAACGACATACGCTACCAATACCAGTCAGGCAATACGATCACCCGGTTGATCATTGTCAATGTGGCTGTATTTCTGGCGATTATGGTCTTTAAACTGGTCCTCATCCTCATGGATGGGTTCAACCAGGAGCAGGGCATATTTGACACGACAATCCAGTATTTATTCCTGTCGGATGACCTGGTTTGGGATGCTAAACATCCCTGGACTATCCTCACGCATATGTTTACCCATGTTGGATTTTTCCATATGCTATTCAATATGCTGATCCTGTATTGGTTTGGTCGTATAGCCGGAGATCTGCTCGGGGATCACCGGATGCTACCTTTGTATCTGTATTCGGGTCTGGCAGGGGCATTGATATACCTGCTTTCTGCTCCTTTGATTTATACGGGTGGAAGCAATCTACATGGTGCATCTGCCGCCATTATGGGTATTGTCGCAGCAGCGGGGATTACTGCTCCTGACTACCAGATGCGACTATTGATTTTAGGCGATGTCAGGTTAAAATATATTGTTGCAGGTTTACTTGCCATTTATATCATTGGAATTGCCAATATGGAAAATGTGGGAGGGCACATGGCTCACCTTGGAGGAGCGGCTTTTGGATTTTTCTATGTCCATATGCTGCGACAAGGCCATGATCTCACCCGCGGTTTCAACCGAATGCTGTCCTTGTTTAAACAACCCGTTAAACAAACGCCCAGGCCCATGAAGCGTAAGGTCACTATGGAAGTGCGTCATCGTGCCGCTAATCGTCAAACAGACATACACCCACCGGTCAATACATCCTTCGAAGGAGATCAGCAACGCCTCGATTCCATCCTGGATAAAATCAAACAAACCGGATATCAAAACCTGAGCGAAGAGGACAAAAAATTTCTACATGACGCGAGCCAGAAATAGCCAAAAGAAAGGCTTGCTGAAAAAATGGATTCTTGGGATTAACGGTTTCTTCATTTTTCTACTCCTCCTAACCTATGCTACACCTTACATCCATGCGGGAAAATGGGGGTGGCTTTCTCTCCTGGCCCTTACCTACCCATTTATCATGTTGGCGAATGGATTGTTTGCCGTAGGTTGGATTTTCTTCAGGAGTTGGTATGCTGTACTTTCTATCCTTGTCATGCTAGCTGGTATTAGCTGTCATACACGTTATGTAAAATTATTTTCAACCGGGAATCATGTCGAGAGCTGTACTGAATCCATTCGGCTCATGTCATATAATATGAGAGGATTATCAATGGTCCCTGTACAAAAGGGTGTAGGTATTGCTGGAAAAGTTGATTCCCTGTATAATGCATTGAATGATCTTAAGGAGTTCCCTGATATCCTTTGTCTCCAGGAGGTTTCAGGTGGAGAACAGATTGCCAAAAAATTTGGCATGAAGCATAGTCTGCATGCACCTAAATCTTCACTTTGGCTTTTGTCAAGATATCCGATTCTAAAACATGGAGAGATTGAAGGGGCTGAAACAAGTCCCAGCTGCATGTGGGCAGATCTTAAAACACCACAAGGAATCCTGCGGGTGTATAATATGCACCTTGTATCTAACAGGGTCACGAACAGAGCTGAAGAATTAGCGCAGGATATGGACCTGAACAATGAAAACACCTGGAATAATATCCGTTTCATTGTCAACCGGTACAGGCAT
>DASXWI010000292.1:0-3286 GCA_036503755.1 Saprospiraceae bacterium
GAGGGAGTTGTCAGCCAGGTGGAGGAGGTATTTGATTTTAGGATCCATGAATTAGGTTGGATTGATGGTGTGAAATTACCATGAAATTAGGAGCAAGGGGCAAGGAGCAGAGGGCAGAGGGCATAGGGCATAGGGCAAGGAGCAAGGAGATTCGTGTAATCTTCCAGATTGAAATGAAGCTGGAATGGATTTAAATTGCTTTTAATTAGGGAGATATACATTGATATTTGTTTAATGTAGACGTATATTCAAAATATAACTTTTAGGTTTAAAACGGGTAGAATCCTACTGTCATTAAAAGATTTATTTAAGCCAGCCACTTTGGATGGAGTTTTTACCCAAATTATTACGATAATCTATTAAATATCTTGTAGTTAAAAATTATATTATTTTATAATATTATAATAAAATAATTATGTATCCCGTCTTGCCCACGGCTCCGTAAAGGGCTAACTTTGACCCTTTCTTAAATGCCGGTTACCCATGAAGTCTCACCTCAGATTATGGCCCCTTGCCATTGTATTATTGGCTTTTGTTTCTTGCTTAGAGCCAGAAGACCCAATTGAATATCTTCCTTCTACAGCCCCGGTTGCCCAGGTATCCAATGATATCGTCTGGGATTGGATGGAATTATACCTGGCTATAGAGCGTGATCTCCCGGGTTTCAGGCCAACGCCTACTTGTAGAGCACTCGCCTATATCAACATGGGCGCATACGAAACCGCCATTCCTGGAATGGAAGATTTCAAATCGCTTAGTGAAGTTATTGATGGATTTCCTGTTGTCCAATTAGATGCAGAAGTATTCCAGGTCGATTGGGCAATTGCGCTCAATGCCTATTATGCCAGGACATTTACATTTTTCCTTTTTAATGCCTCCGCGAAACAAATCCAGGATATAGAAAGTCTGGAAGCAAGTCAACTCTACCTCCTTAGTCAGGATGTTCCGCAAGGAATAGTAAACCAATCCATCACCTGGGGACAAAAAGTAGCCAATGCAGTGATTACGTTTTCAGAAACAGACCAGGAAGGTGCAACACAAGTTCATATCGCTCGTCCAAACAATTATTTTCCACCATCAGGGGAAGGTTTGTGGATTCCAACTTCTCCTGACTATGGCACAGCAATGTTCCCTAATTGGGGGAAAGTAAGGGCCTTTGCATCTACTCCTTCCGATCTTACCGCTCTACCACCTTCCTATGCGTACAGCACCGATCCAAATAGCGATTATTACAAAGACAATCTTGAAGTAAACGAGGCTATTGTAAACATGACGCATGAAAACCGGTGGATAGCTGAGTTCTGGAGCGATGATATCACAGGATTAACCTTTAGCCCGCCAGCTCGTATCATAGCTATTACTAATCAGGTAATCAATCTTGAAAAATCAAAATTAGATGAAACGCTTCATTTGTATTGCAGACTGGGAATTGCGTTGAATGATGCTTCAGTAGCTGCATGGAAATCAAAATATATCTATAATACGGAACGCCCGGAAACGTATATCCGTAAATATATCAACCCGGATTTTACAACCATCCTCGGTGAAGCAATTGACAATCCCGGACTTACACCTTCTTTCCCTGGTTATCCATCTGGTCATAGCACTTTTGGAGGAGTAGGTTGGAGAATACTCGAGCATTTTTTCGGACCACAATATGAATTCACTGATTTGTGCCACCAGGGCAGGGCAGAGTTTAATGGATATCCAAGAACGTTTAATTCATGGAAAGAAATGGCTGAAGAAGATGCCTTTTCAAGGATTCCGCTCGGGGTTCATATCCGGATGGATTGCACCGAAGGCCTTCGCCTTGGAAACCTTATTGCAGTCAGAGCACTAGATCTCGAGCTACAGAAGTAATGCTTAATGAGTGGCATTTACCATAAAGGAAAAGGTTGGCCATCTGAGCCAACCTTTTTCGTTTACTTTTACCTCTGTTCAGGAAAAGGATTACTTATGACCTTTCATGGCCAGGATTTTAACAAGCAACTTTCAATACCTGCTTTGCGTTTTACGCTATACATTTTATCCCGATGAGGTTTAGCATTCTAATAGTTCTGTTTTTGATGCTCCTGTCTTTCCAGGCCAGTGGTCAGAATTCCAAGCTGGCCGACCAGTATTACCTGGAAGGAGAATACCAGAAAGCTGGTGACCTCTATCTCAAGCTTCACGAGACGGCCAAGAAGAATAACAATTACATCTACTTTAACAAATACATCGATTGCTTGCTCGCTCTACGTGAGTACGAACAAGCGGAAAAGGAGATACTCGAGCAAATGAAAGCTCAACCTGATAATTACTCAATGTTGGTCACCTTGGGTAATGTCCAGGAACGAACCGGTAATTATGATAAAGCCCAGGCTTCTTACCGGCAGGCCATAGAAAAACTTCCTGCCCGTTTAGATGCGATTACCAGCCTTGGCAATGCATTCCTGAGTCAAGCCAAATACGATGAAGCTATAGAAACCTATGAAAAAGGAGAAGTTCTCTTAGGCAAAGACGGAACCTTTTCCTACCAGTTAGCGGATCTCTATAAACGAAATGGGAATACGCCGAAAATGATAGAACAGTATCTGTTTAATCTACAGGCGAATCCGGATCGCATCGAAAATATCCAGAACATCCTGCAACGGTCACTCAAGCCCGAGGATTATAATGAATTGCTCTCGCAGCTTTATGTTTTCATCCAGGACTATCCGGAAACGGATTATTTCCCGGAGATGATTGCCTGGACGTTTATGCAACAAAAGGATTACAGCAAAGCCATGCGCCAGGCCAAAGCACTGGATAAGCGGTTGGCTGAAAATGGACTTAGGGTGTACAGACTTGCTACTATTGCAGCTAACGACAAAGATTATGTCACTGCGATCGATGGCTTTGAATATGTATTGACGAATCAAAGTCCGGGTTCACCTTATTATAATGAAGCAAAACGTGCAAGCCTTGCCACGAAACGGAGGCAGATCACTGATAGTTATAGTTATACCATTGATCAACTACGCGGACTGGAAGCGGAATACATCAGCTATATCGAGACTTTCGGTATTCATGCAGGGACAGCATTGATTGTCTCCGAATTGTCAATGCTGGAAGCATTATACATGAATGATCTCCCAAAAGCCATATCCTATCTTGAACAAGTCATTAATCTTCCAGGGATCAATAATTATGTGCAGGCAAATGCCAAACTAGATCTAGGGGATTATTACCTGATGTCAGGAGAGGTGTGGGAAGCCACTTTGTTGTATTCACAAGTTGATAAAGCGCTGGTTGAAGAATTGATCGG
>DASXWI010000293.1:0-2764 GCA_036503755.1 Saprospiraceae bacterium
AGCAAAAGGAGGGCGGATCAGTGGAACCCAATGCATTAGACCGTATTAGTAAACCAGGTGTCCGCTTCAACTTTCTTTCCCTTGGATATTGGAATTTCAGTTCCATATTTCTAGCCAAATAGATCATCTTTTAATGCCTCATTGTGGTATCGATTCACCAGGTAGGATCGATGGCTCCTGAAAAGCCAGGGTGCACACTCCATATCTGTTGAATCGGAGCATTTTCTTAAAGAGGTGATAGATCAAATTTAAGTATGCTGTATACGGATCAAATCTTTAATTTTATGATGACCAATATTCTAAGTCCAGATGATCAGGAAACATTTCTTAATTGCGCTTTTAGGATTCACCTGCTTTCCCATCCTGGCACAGCATGTCACTTATTTTAATTACCTCAACTACACCTCAAAGTGGGAGTACTATATGAGCTATATTGGAATAAATGGAGTGCATGGTTTTGTTGAATTTATCTATTTTATTGAAGGAGACACATTAATCGGAAATCAGTGGAACTATAAGGTTCGACAAATACGCAGGCAAACGCAAGTATCACCTGACTACAGCGTGGGAACTGTCACTAACTATTACGTCTATGCGTTAAGAGAGACGCCAGACAGTCTCTTTGTTTATCATTTCCCTGATGGCTCGATAGAATCTTTTTCGCAATTACCTGGTGGATGGAATGCCAGTACTTTGAACGTAGAAGGCCAGATTCCACACAGGATCTATTGGTGGGGTCAAAGTCCTATCCGAGGCTGGATTGAAGGAATAGGATATGGACAAGAAGGAGGTAAGTTTCCTTATCAACCTGGCAACAAATATTTTAAATGTTATACCAGGGATTCATTGTCGACTGGTTTGCTAGGGGATACCTGTATAATAGAAGACTTATTGTCCACTGCTGTGACCCCCATAAATGAGTTTAAGATCTCTTTATATCCGAATCCAGCCAGAGATTTTGTAATTATTACAGGTGCTGATCAAATCCAGGGAACGGTTACCCTGATAATCTATACTCCTGATGGAAAACAAGCACTATACTATGAAGGAGCTGGTGTAGATCCAATAGATATACATTCGTTAAGTGATGGAATTTATTTCGTAAGTATTTCTTTTGACAAAAACAGATTCACAACTAAATTGATGGTGAATAGATAATATCTCATTTCCGATAAATGGAACTTCTTGCTTACTCCTCACTCCATTCTTCAAACAAACTCCTCATCTCGCCAACTGCATGCATTTCTTTCAACTTGCTCCCACGATCAATGCCAGTTTCTAACAGTTTCAGAGCTTCACTTTTATTTCCGGCGTTGTAGAGAAGCTTCGCATAGTGGTAATACGTGGCGATATAATCCGGATGATTGTTGACCAGGTGCTCATACATCAGTAGCGCTTGCATCGTCCCGGTATGTTTCTCGTATTCCCTGGCAAGGGCATAAATCAAAAATGGATCATCGGGTCGCTCGTCAAGTAAGGATTCCAGTTCGGGTATTCTGCTCATAGGGGCTAAAAGTAAGGCCTTAAAACGTTTCCAGCCTGCGGAGCGACCAAAAGGGCGAAAAGCCAATTTTAGATACCTTTGACGCCGAAATCGATAATCAGAACCGGATATGAAGCTATTGGTAGCGATCAGCCAAACCCCCGAAACCACGGCCCGCATTGCCTTTAAGGACGGCGGGACAGCCTTTGATCCCAATGGGGTCAATTTTATCATGAATCCCTACGACGAATGGTACGCCCTCGTCCGCGCCCTCGAACTCAAGGAAGAAAAAGGAGGCACCGTCACCGTGATCCATTGTGGTCCCGCGGCCAACGAAGTGACCATCCGTAAAGCCCTGGCCATTGGCGCAGATGATGCTATCCGTGTAGATATGGATCCTGATTCAGCATACAGCGTAGCACAACAGATTGCAGCTCATGCAACTGGAGCAGGATATGATATCATTTTCACTGGAAAAGAAACGATTGATTACAATGGTGCGCTTGTCGGTGGTATGATCGCGGGCTTGTTGGATATACCTTTTATTTCACACGCCAGTCATCTGTCTTTGAAAGGAGATACTGCAGTGGTTACAAGGGACATCGAAGGCGGAACAGAAGAAATAGAAGTGACAGGTCCATTTGTATTAAGTGCTGCGAAAGGAATGGCTGAACAACGCATCCCAAATATGCGCGGTATCATGTCTGCCAAAACCAAACCGTTGCAAGTCATCACACCTGTGGCCGCTGAGTCACTCGTGAAATTTACAGAATTCCATGTACCAGCTGCAAAGAAAGCAGTGACGATGGTTGATCCAGGCAACATGGATGAACTGGTGCGTTTGCTTCATGAAGAAGCGAAAGCGATTTAAACAAATTAATAAAGTAGAAATCCGATCCCTATGATATTGGTGTTTGCAGAAACGCAGGATGGCAAGGTTAAAAAATCAGCCCTCGAATCCGTTTATTTTGGTTCAAAGGTAGCTGCCACACAAGGCACATCATGTACGGCTCTCATCCTTGGCCCCACTGAAGATGGCGGAAGACTAGGAGCTTATGGTGCAAAAGATGTTTTGAATGTAACTGGCTCAGGTCTAGATGCTTTTGACAGCCAGGTATTCGCCTCTGTTATCGCAAAAGTAGCTGCTAATCAAAAAGCAACACTCGTGATTCTTCCTGACAGTGCTAACGGAAAAAGTATTTCCGGTTTAGTGGCAATTAAATTGAAAGCCGGTGCCATAAGCGGTGTCAACAAGCTACCTCAAATGAAGGATGGAAAACT
>DASXWI010000294.1:0-1557 GCA_036503755.1 Saprospiraceae bacterium
GGTTTCGGCTGATGAGTGCCTTCACATGCTGAGTTCAAAGCTTCCAGAGCAGCATCTGTTTGCAATCGTTTACCAGAGAGCGTGATGCCTTCTAGCGTTGCATTTGGAGTGCCTGAAGTTAAAATGAGATTCTTGACTCGCAAGGCTATGCTTGTTGGGTTAGTTTCCAAGCTGTCAAAGAAAGATTGACATGCTGCGCTATACATTAATGCTACTGTCCCTGCCACATGGGGTGCAGCAGCACTGGTGCCCGAAAAGTAACTATACGAATTATTGATATCGGTAGTCCAGGTTTTCTCCCCTGGTGCTCCAAGGTCAACGCTCAATCTCCCATAACCTGCGTTGTCCATCAATTCATCATCCGGGCTGACGTTGGTGACAATAATCGTATAAGCTGATGGGCACAAGGCAGGTAAATCTCCATTCGTATCCGCATTGTGACTCCAATTTGATGTTGAACAAACACCTAAAACTCCTTCTGCACCCAATTTATCATACATCGAACACCAAATAGGGTAATTTTCAGGTTTCCCAAAGGCTACACCTGAAGATAAATTTACAGCCACTACAAAAGCTCCTTCCTTTCCCTTCGTTTCATTATACCTTTTACGCATGTCTACAACATACTGATAAGCCTCGGCTAAGCCTGATACATGGTAGTCATAGCTAATCAACATCAGTTTAACATTCCAATTCACTCCGCTTACTCCAATTGCATTGTTCCCTGATGCACCGATAATACCACTGACCGACGTTCCATGACGAAGAACAGAGTGATTATCATTACCAGTAGTCGTATTTAACGCATAATAGTCGTCTATGTAGCCATTTTCATCATTGTCGATTCCATCTTCAGCTATTTCCTGAGGGTTATGCCATAGATTACCAACAAGGTCTTCGTGATCAAGTTGAAATCCATCATCAATCACAGCAATCACAATAGTATCTCCGTAAATAGTTAAACCTCCAGTGGCCAGATCCCAAGCTTCAGGCATACCAATTAAATTCATATCAGTTTGGCTGCCGAATTCCGGGTCATTTGGGATTGTACTATGATTCTCCAGGATAGCATCCGGAGTTATATTCCGAATACAAGAAAGTTTTTTGAGGTTGTCTGAAGAAGTTTCTGGAATTACAATGACATACCAGTTTTCAACAGTAAGCTTTTTTTTGAGATATGGCTTTCCTTCAAACTCTTGTGAGGACCACCAGTCATCAATGCATTGCGTATCTTCAGTGTTTAATTCAATCAACCATCTATCAAGTGGCTCGGAAGGCTTAACTGGTTTGAAAACCAATAGAAACAGAAATAATATTGGACAGTGTAAAATCAATTTTGAATACTATGTTTCATCCTTCGCTATATAAACTATTTTTTCTTATAAAACATCACTGTACAACTGTCTATCAAAACGCCTGGTTCACTATTCAGTGTCCAAAATCCAAGTTCCATCCAGACGCTATCAGGGTAAATGATAAAATGCAAATTAGAATACCAACTTTCTCCATTAAGATAGCATAAAGGTACAACACTTTGGGAGTAAAACTCATTACTAT
>DASXWI010000295.1:0-5705 GCA_036503755.1 Saprospiraceae bacterium
TCTGTACAGAAGCATAGCTGACGTTTCTTTATTCCTGTCTTGTGACAACCTTTGAATCATATATTAAAGATACAAACAGTTAGATGGTTACTCCGGACCTGGCGTCTTATCTTTACATTCCGGTGTTAAAGTTGAAATAACCACGGAATAAACTTACGGTTTTGTGAAAAACATTGAAGATCTCCGCAAATCTTACCAACATGGTGCTCTCGAAATAGCTGATTTAACGGCTGACCCTATGGATTTGTTCCGTCGTTGGTGGCATGAAGCGATTGAAGCTGAAATTGATGAGGCCAATGCGATGACTCTTGCTACGGTCAACAAGCAAGGACTTCCTTCTGCCCGCATTGTGTTGTTAAAAGGGCTGACCCACGAAGGCTTTGAGTTTTTCACCAACTATCAAAGTCAGAAGGCAAAGGACATGGAGGACAACCCGAACATTGCGCTGCTTTTCTTCTGGAAAGAAATGGAACGACAAATCAGGATAGAAGGAACTGTTGAAAAAGTATCCAGGGAGAGATCAGAAAAATATTTTCAATCAAGACCTCGTGGTAGCCAGATTGGTGCGTGGACTTCTCCACAAAGCCAGGTCATCCCCGATAGAACTATCCTTGATGAAAACGGGAAACAGATTGCTGAAAAATATGCGAATGAAGATCCTTTACCCTTGCCGGATTTTTGGGGTGGTTATCTCGTGCGTGCGCATACATTAGAGTTTTGGCAGGGAAGGCCGGACCGGCTACACGATAGATTCCGTTATTCGCTACAGTCGAACGGTCTTTGGACCGTGGATCGGCTGGCACCGTAAGAGCTATCAGCTGTCAGCTATCGGCTATCAGGTTGAGCTTCCAGCTACCAGCTACCAGAGGAATTATCATTATTCACTGCTCACCATTCACCTCATTCGACTCACGTCTCACTATTGAAGATTGATGGCTCTCTGCTCATTGCTTAATAAAAAGAGAGGGATCCGAAAATTCAGACCCCTCTCTTATGTATACTTTGATTGGTTAAAAGTTTCGCTTACCACTCCTTGCCCCTTGCTCTCTGCTCCTTGCTTTATATAACCAGTTGTTTTTCTTCGACAAGTTTGCGGATGTTGATCAGTGCGTAGCGCATGCGGCCGAGGGCGGTGTTGATGCTGACGTCGGTGAGGCATGCAATTTCTTTGAACGACATGTCTGCATAGTGGCGGAGGATGACAACTTCGCGTTGCTCTTGTGGAAGCATATCCACTAATGTGCGTACACGGTCATAAGTTTGATCGCGCATCATGCTCATTTCGCGGTTTGGATCATCGCTTTCTAGGACATCAAAAATGTCAAAGGTTTCGGTAGCGGATACTTTGGTACGGCGTTTTGACCTTCTGAATTGGTCAACACACATATTGTAGGAGATTCTCAACGCCCACTGGAGGAATTTTCCTTCGTGGTTATATTTTCCTTTACGTAAGGTGTCGATAATCTTGATAAATACATCCTGGAAGAGGTCATCTGCCAACTCCCGATCTTTGGTAAACATGTAGATCGAGGAATAGATCTTTGCCTTGTGGCGATGAAGTAGTGTGGAAAAAGCGGCCTCGTCTCCAGCCAGGTAGAAATCGATTAATTGATGGTCATCAAGAGATTGCACTTGCATACTACACGGTTTTACAGTTTAGAAATAGTCGGATCTGAAATCAAATCCTTGTCTCAAAAACAGTGTAGAATAATCTCTATAGAAAAAATTTTATTGTGACCAATGACGATTAATGACGCTAAGCTAAGGGAATTCCTTTCTTTGTGCCAAATTTTTTTTGTGCACGGAACCTTTTAACAAGAACTTAACGCCAGCCCGAATGGTTATGCTGCCTGTCAGGCTACCCATTCCAGCATACTATTTTAACAACAAAAACTGCGCCAAAACCATACTTCTATGGCCGTCAAGCCCATCACCGAAACCGAAACATTGACCCCTAACACACTAAAAGCCAGGCAAATAGACATTGTCGGCGCCCGGAGTAATAATCTCAAAAATGTTTCGGTGTCCATTCCAAAGAATAAATTGGTCGTGGTCACTGGTCTTTCCGGTTCGGGAAAATCTTCCCTGATCATGGACACTTTATATGCAGAAGGCCAACGTAGATATGTTGAAAGTTTGAGCTCCTACGCCCGCCAGTTTCTCAACCGAATGAAAAAACCGGATGTCGACCATATCCGGGGAATCTGCCCAGCTATTGCCATCGAACAACGAGTTTCCGGGGGAAATGCGAGGAGCACGGTTGGTTCTATGACCGAGATTTATGATTACCTAAGACTTCTCTTTGCCAGGGTTGGCCAAACCATCAGCCCCATTTCAGGTGAAAAAGTAAGAAAGCATACGGTCACTGATGTGGTGAATCATATTATCGGATTTAAAGAAGGCGACCGGATTATGATCATCGCTCCCCTGCTGATCAGGGATACAAAACGGACGATCGAGAAAGAGTGTCAGTTGCTCCTGCAAAAAGGATACAACCGTATCCAATGGAAAGGGGAAACTATCCGCATAGAAGATTTCCTTGCCGGACATAAAACGATTATAAAGCAAAAGGCAAGTGAATTACCAAAAGGAGAATTAAGTCTTGTCGTAGACCGCTTTCCGCTTTCCCTGGATGTAGATTTCCAAAAAAGAATTGCGGATAGTGCCCAGACCGCATTCTATGAAGCTGAAGGAGAATGTATCATCCAGGTTGAAGAAGGTGAAACCACTATGTTCAACAATCGATATGAACTAGATGGAATGACGTTCATCGAACCGGAACCGAAGTTGTTTAATTACAACAATCCTGTCGGTGCTTGTCCACGATGTGAAGGATTCGGGAGAATCATAGGTATTGATGAAGAGAAAGTAATACCTGATCCTTCCCTAAGCATATATGACGGAGCAGTAGCACCTTGGACCGGAGAGAAATCCTCTTTGTGGCAACAGGATTTTATTAAAAAAAGCAGCAAGGTCAATTTCCCGATTCATCGTTCATACGTTGATCTTACTAAAGAAGAATTGAAATTGCTTTGGGATGGCGCTGGTGACATCAGGGGGATTCATCTATTTTTCCGTGAGCTTGAACAAGCCAGTTATAAGATCCAGAATCGCGTAACACTTGCACGATACCGTGGACGTACGATTTGTACCGAATGTGGTGGAGGAAGGTTACGGCCTGAGGCTACCTATGTGAAAGTTGGAGGGAAATCTATTCCTGAGCTGGCGATGATGTCCATCCGTGACCTCAAAACATTTTTTGATCAATTGACATTGCCTCCGCTGGAAGAAAAAACTGCAGCTCGCATATTACTTGAAATCAGAAACAGGTTGCGCACGATGAGCAATGTCGGACTGGGCTATCTGCACCTGGAACGTATTTCCTCTACGTTGAGTGGTGGTGAAACTCAGAGAATACATCTCACCCGAAATCTTGGAAGTAATCTTGCTTCTTCATTGTATATCCTTGACGAACCAAGCATCGGGCTTCACCCAAAAGATACCGGTCAGCTGATCAAGGTCTTGAATGAATTACGAGACATGGGTAATACCGTTGTTGTGGTGGAGCATGAAGAAGAAGTTATACGCCAGGCAGATTATATCATTGATGTCGGACCGGGCGCAGGCATTCATGGCGGAGAAATCGTTTTTGCTGGTACCTACGAAGATTTTATTTCGAAGAAAGTAACCGGGATGCCCAGCCTCACACAACAATATCTGACTGGACAAAAATCAGTTGCCACACCATCAAAACGCAGAACCTCTTCCAATAAAATCATGCTCAAGGGCGCCAGGCTTCATAATCTGACGAATGTGGATATTCAAATTCCGCTCTTTTGCATGACTGTGGTCACAGGTGTGAGTGGATCAGGCAAAACAACACTTGTAAGACATATTCTCGAACCTGCATTATCAAATATTCTTGGTATCACAAGTGGTTCGAATGCAAGTGTTTTAAAAGCACTTACCGGTGACTTCAAAAGAATTGAAGGTATTGAGGTTATTGGCCAACAAGCACTCGGTAGAAGTTCGCGATCCAACCCGATAACTTATATCAAGGCTTACGATGCAATCCGTAAACTGATGACCGATCTTCATATTTCTAAAGTCAACGGATACAAACCGAAACACTTTTCTTTTAATGTTGAAGGCGGTAGATGTGAAACCTGCAAAGGGGATGGCGAGATCATCGTAGAGATGCAGTTTCTGGCGGATGTCAAACTGGTGTGTGATGAATGTGGTGGCAAGCGTTTTCAAAAACCTATTCTTGATGTCAAATACCAGGGAAAAAATATTTATGACATCCTGGAATTGAGTGTAGATGAAGCGATCGCATTTTTTGAAGATGAAAAAGATATAGCTGAGCGTCTGCAGCCATTGCATGATGTTGGACTAGGATATATTAAATTAGGACAAGCGTCAAGTACATTATCGGGTGGCGAAGCACAGCGGGTTAAGTTGGCTTCTTTCCTAGGCAAAGAAAGAGATGACAGGCATCTACTTTTCATTTTTGATGAACCAACGACCGGTTTGCATTTTCATGATATTCAGATCCTGCTTAAAGCAATCAATGCTCTAGTCGAAAGAGGTCATTCTGTTGTGATTATTGAACACAACATGGAAGTCATCAAGACGGCGGATTGGGTGATTGATCTCGGACCAGGTGGTGGTGATGAAGGTGGAAAACTTGTTATCCAGGGTACTCCTGAGCAGGTTGCTGCGTGTGCGGAGAGTGTGACAGGGCAATATTTAAGTGAAAAACTAAGAGTGAAAAGTGAAAAGTGAAAATTTGGACTTAGCTCTTTTTGATTTCATAGTCCAATACTTTTGAAAGTTATTTTAGAACGCATGATTCGGCTACGCTCACCACAAGGATGCCGCAGATGGATTTTAAAATTATATTTCGCTATTTAGATTTCAAACTATTAATTGATCATCCCTACAAGTGAGATCAAAATTTGCGCAATATTTTTTTGTACTCCATTTGCGTAATCTGCGATCTAAATCCTTTTGAGATTACACTTTTTTCGGGGAAACGGGCTTGTACACGGATATCGGGGTCACCTCATACCCCTCTTTTCTCAACAGTCGAATGACGCCCTGGTCGCCCCCGAGATGGCCGGCACCGACAGCAAAAAACACACTGCCTTTCTGCATTCTATTGATCATGAGTGGGATCCAGTTGTGGTTTCGATCATTAAGAAGGACATCTTCATAATCGCCTTCATCAGATTCTCCGATCATGGATACCATGGCTTCAATGTCCTGGTGTTTATACAATTCAACAGTCTCCTCGAACATATCGCTCTCCACACTTACACCTCTGACTGCATCCAGGAGCATATCTGCCTGGTCTTCGTATGGTATTTTGTCAAACAAAGACATCTGGTACTCCATCGTTTCAAGTCCCCCTACTTTTTTGCCTTCCTCATTGGCCATGTCATACAATTCCATTTCATAGGACTTAATATCTCCAGATCCCATGGCAGCAGGATCCATGCTCATGTCGGCTAACATGGAGAGAAACATTGGTTTCACATTATTCAACAACATCATTGGCAAGCCCATGCCCTCGAAATAATCAGAAACTTCTTTGTACTCCTCTGCTGTCAGGAGTTTTTTCAGGCTCATGCCGTCTTTCATCATCAGGCTGGACATCATTCCCATCATGGAACCCATATCAGACATTTTATCCATGTCGATTT
>DASXWI010000296.1:0-2051 GCA_036503755.1 Saprospiraceae bacterium
GGGTTGATCACCTTTTCGAATATATGTTGATGCCGTCCGTGCAACCTGATCAAACCGGAATCCGCCGATAAAGAGATGTGCTACTTGCTTTCCTCCTTGCCACACCATCACCTCACCAGCCTGGGCATCATCAATTTCATATTCACTATACTTCGCTTTGTCTTCGGTTACAATACGCTTTGCCTTAAGGTCAGCAAGAGTTGATAGAATTGGCTTTACAGCATCATGAGCAACAATCACCTTGATATTTCCTTGTGTTGCTTCCCATTCTTTGCCAACAGGTTTGAGTTCGAAGGCGGGTTTGTCAGCACCTCCCGCAATAAACTGAATCTTTTCGATGCTTGTCGTATCCATCATAGTAATCTGAGGATCGAACGATGATGACCTCTTTCCTCTCAGCATGTAACTGGTCAGCAAAATGACAATTCCACTGATGAAGATGATGAGCAACTTTTTATTATTCATATCCGGATGATAGTGTTGTTAAACATATCTCTCTTGCATGCGGCGCATCTTAATGTTTCTGTTCCGCTGCGAACGCCAGATGCCGACACCTGCCACGATGATGAGCGGCAACAGGAAGTTGGTGTATTTAATCATAGCGCGTTCCCCTTCTTCGAGATCTTTAATGGGCCTGTAGACAACACCCTTGGTGCGTAATTCAGCAAGGCCTGATTTATCACAAAGCCATTCTACGGTATTGACGATGAGGTTGACATTGTCTCCATTGGCATCGCCACGCTCTGAAACAAAAAAATCGCTGTCAGAAAAGACAACCAATCTTGCCTCCGGATTTCCTTTCACACCTTCCACTACTCCACCTAGCACTAGTTTCGACATCGGAAAGCTGGCTTGAGTCCATTGACGTTGCACATCAAACGTAATCGGAGCTTGCTCGGTACCTGCTTTATCAGAAGTCGTCACAATAGGAAATAATGATCCTTCTGCTCCCGCCGCAAACGTAATCGGACTTGCAAACTGCATCATTACGGCTTCAAGGCCTTTCGTCACTGGGTGTTCAGGAAACTGGCTGATCAATGGAATGTATGGGAAATTGATCTGTGAAGCGAAACTGAAAAACCCAGTTCGCTGCTGCTGCACAGTTACTTTAGCACAAGAAGCATCTATTACAAAGCTTGGTTCAACATTCACACCCAACGATCCCAACCATTGAAAAATAGTATGTGGATTAGCGGTTCCACTTGCGGTAGACAAATCTCCATTGACTGCATTGGCAGCAACAATCACCTTCCCACCTTTTGCCAAATAGTCATTCAACTTCGCGT
The DNA here is from genome assembly GCA_036503755.1 of Saprospiraceae bacterium. Lineage (GTDB taxonomy): Bacteria > Bacteroidota > Bacteroidia > Chitinophagales > Saprospiraceae > Opimibacter. Next base: position 1,287 of record DASXWI010000296.1, read on the forward strand.
ATTGCTCAAAAGGAATTGAATCTCTCGGATTTACAAACATTACCGCTTGAAAACGTTCAGGCACTGTTGGTTCGGTCGCAAGATCAAACTGTTCGATGCTATAGATCACACTTAAAGCCTGTACAGTCTGCATCATCTGGTTCATCGAAGGTTCACCATGTCCCTGGATAATCCCAAGAGAAGGTTTATTTGAAACGGCGATTTTCTTAATAGCGGTAGTCAGTTCATACTCCATCGCAGATTCCTGGCCAATGAAGGGAAGGATTTCTTTTTGATCTCCATATTCTACAACTGCTCCCATAAAGGCTTTCTTCTGGGAGGATTCATCCTTTTCGCGTACGTTGATGAGAATGGGTTGAATTCCATTCTGTGCAGCTTCCTGCTCTGACTCTGGTGTTTCACCCGGATCAATAAATTGAAAATTGATCTTGCCTTTGGAGATATTGTTGTATTCCACCAACAAATTTTCAAAATCAGTCTTTACTCGTTCCAGGTCTGCAGGTAGATTTTTAGAGAAATAAGCCTTTACATCCACCGGGTCTTCAAGATCGTGAAGAATGGACTTTGTAGCCTTACTCATCGTGAATTGCTTATCCTCTGTGAGGTCGATGCGTAAGAAGTATTGCCTGGACAAAAGGAAGATGACGGCGATAATGCCGAAGATCAAGGCTATAGAGATGCGTCTGTCCTGTTTCATATCTATTTTCTTTTGGAAATCACAACTTCAGTTAATAATAAACCGAGGAAGGTCAGCGCCAGGAAGTA
>DASXWI010000297.1:0-1579 GCA_036503755.1 Saprospiraceae bacterium
CTGGTAGCTGGTAGCTGGTAGCTGGTAGCTGGTAGCTGATAGCTGATAGCTATTTCAATCGCTTCTTCAGCGCCAACATCTCATCCCTGTACTGTGCCGCAGTAATAAAATCGAGGTCCTTCGCTGCATCTTTCATCTTGCGTTCTGTGTCGCTGATCATGCGTTCGATTTGATCGCGGGAGACGAAAGCCAGGACGGGATCGGCTGCCATGGTAGGCTCGAGAGGTTGTTCAACGTATGCTTTCTTGTTGCCTTCGCGGATATCCAGGATGGAATTCTTGGCCAGGATTTGTTCGCGAGTACGGGAGATCGTTTGTGGAGTGATACCATGTTTTTCATTGTAAGCAATCTGGATGGACCTGCGTCGATTTGTTTCATCAATTGTCTTTTGCATCGACTCTGTGGTCTTATCTGCATAGAAGATGACCATGCCATTTGCATTGCGAGCTGCACGTCCTGCCGTCTGTGTCAATGAACGATCATTACGAAGAAAACCTTCTTTATCTGCATCCAGAATCGCAACTAATGAAACTTCCGGAAGATCAAGTCCTTCACGTAGCAAATTGACTCCAACCAATACATCAAAATCACCAAGACGCAGATCACGCAGAATTTCAACTCGCTCCATAGTCTCCACTTCAGAGTGAATATACTTACATCGAATATTGAGCTTCGAGAAATACTTGCTTAATTCTTCAGACATCCGTTTAGTCAGCGTGGTGACCAAGACACGCTCACCTACTTTGATTCGCTCATTGACTTCATCCATGAGATCATCAATTTGATTAAGGCTTGGCCGGATTTCAATTGGAGGATCCAGCAAGCCTGTTGGTCTTACAATCTGCTCTACAATCACACCACCTGTTTGATCCCATTCGTAATCAGCAGGAGTTGCACTCACATAAATGACCTGATTGACTAATCCCTGGAACTCATCAAAATTCAAAGGCCTGTTGTCCATCGCGGAAGGAAGCCTGAAGCCATAATTGACCAGGTTGAGTTTTCTTGCACGGTCTCCTCCCCACATACCTCTCACTTGCGGCAAGGTAACATGGCTTTCATCTACGATCAGGAGATAATCATCAGGAAAATAATCGAGAAGACAGAATGGTCTTGTACCCTGTGCCCTTCCGTCAAAGAAGCGGCTATAATTTTCCACACCACTACAATAACCCAATTCACGAATCATCTCCAGGTCAAAAGAGGTTCGCTCATGAATGCGTTTCGCTTCAAGGTATTTTTTTTCACGTGTGAAAAATTCCTGCTGTGCAAATAACTCATCTTCAATTTCACGAATCACTATTTTCAATCGGTCTTTCGGAGCCACATAAAGATTAGCCGGGAAAATGGCAGCATGTTCCAATGGTTCCTGGCGTTGCCCTGAATGAATATCGATGATGTCTATTTCTTCGATTTCATCACCATAAAAACTGACCCGATATCCGTAGTCCACATAAGGAAGGCTGATATCCACAGTATCTCCTTTGACTCTGAAATTGCCTCTTCCTAAAGCACCTTCGGTACGGCTGTATAAACTTTCCACCATCCTATAGAGAAAAGCATTGCGCGATATCTTTTC
>DASXWI010000298.1:0-4692 GCA_036503755.1 Saprospiraceae bacterium
GTGTTATGTATTGCCATGTATTGCCGAAGTCACCAATGACCTACCAATTGTACAGACAGAAACATTCGCCCCGATTTTATATGTCATGTCATACCGTACACTTGACGAAGCTATCCGCATGCAAAACAATGTTCCACAAGGATTGTCTTCAGCTATCATGACAAACAATATGCGCGAAGCAGAACAGTTTCTATCAGCATCCGGATCTGATTGTGGAATTGCTAATGTCAATATCGGAACATCAGGTGCTGAAATCGGCGGAGCATTCGGCGGTGAAAAAGAAACAGGCGGTGGCAGAGAAAGCGGATCAGATTCCTGGAAAGCCTACATGCGTAGACAAACGAATACCATCAACTGGGGAAAAACTTTACCTCTGGCGCAAGGGATTAAATTCAATATTTGAGCATAGAGCATAGGGCATAGGGCATAGTAAGTTCGGAAGGTTTACTCACAACTCACAACTAAACGCTCACTTATCTCTGTTCCAAATCATCTCTTTCCCCATCCAGGAAAATCCAATATAGCCGGTTACTTTAAGTTTGTCCGGAGAGACAAGTTCTATGTCACATGAATATAATTTTCCGGTTGCGGGGTCAAGGATTTTACCACCTGTTGCTGCGTTGTCCTTTTTGGTCAGATTGGTCATGATGACCATGCCGGTAAGCGATTTGTTTTTTAATTCACCTTCGCATCCGGTACAATGAGTGATTGTCGCAGCGGGCAGTAATTTTTCTATTTTTCCAAAAATCTTTCCATGGCTTTCGTAAATACGCACAATAGATTTTTCGGAATCATCTATATGATCTGTTGATCTCCACAATCCGGTCACCTGTCCATCCAACTGGATCAATCCAATCAAAAAGAAATGAAGAATCAGGAGCAAACTTTTCATTCGACTAAATAATAAAAAGTGGATTACATCTGAATTCAAACGAAATTTTTAGAAAGATGTTTTCGGCCTCGCCTCCTCTGAAGAAATTTTCAATCTTCATTTTTCACTCTTCATTTTTCATTCTTTTTCTCTCACGCCTGACGCCTCGCGTCATTTTTCCGTGGGCTACACCCACGGCTGACATATTTCGACCTTTCAGGCCTTTTGCTTTTCAGTACGATAAAAAATTTTCACTCTTCACTCTTCACTTTAATCGGTTCCAATACGATGTCTTCCCCACCGAAGGCACACCAAGATATCCTCTCAGTTTTAATTTATCAGGGCCGGCTAGTTCAATCGAGCAAGAGAATATTTTACCGCTGCTTGGATCAAGCACCTTGCCATTTTTTCCGCCATTAGACGTTTTATCAAGATCCCACATGATGATCATTCCTGTCAGGGGCTTGCCTTTTAATTCGCCATAACACTTTTCACAATGCGTGCGCTTTGATGTTTCCAGCAATTTGACAATACGACCATAATATTGATTGTTGACTTCGTAGATTTCTACGATGGACTTAACGATACCATCGTCATCATCGACAACATTCCAGCTACCTGTCACCTGGCCATGCGAATATGCAATCACCAGTACATTTAAGGAGAGAAGGAGAAGGAGGTTTTTCATATTTATTTTCCACCTGCAATGTACAGGTTATCACACGAAAACAAATCCATATAAATCCTAAAAATGTTATGGCTTTAGCCGGGTCCAATAAAGCGTTTTTCCTATGGCAGGTATACCCATATATCCCCGAAGTTTGAGTTTGTCCGGTGATTCAAGTTCGAGATAACAGGAATATGTTTTCCCCGATCCTGGATTAAGTACAGTGCCGTCGATCCCCCCATTTTCGGTTATGGTGAAGTCATCCAAAATCCGCATTCCGGTCAGCGGTTTATCTTTTTTATCCCCAACACAGTTTTCGCAATGGGTATGCTTTGAGGAATCAAGCACCTGGGCGACTCTCCCATAATACTTATTATTGTATTCATAGATCTCCACAATGGATTTAACGATTCCATCATGTTCATCCGGTACCTTCCAAAAGCCCGTGATCTGGGCATTTACCTGAATGAATGAACTACTTAAAAGGAGAAGAACGGGAAGCAATAGATTAGGCATAATTACAAGCCAGTGTCAACACACTGTGTAATCTATAACCCCATAAGACTGGGTTTAATTGCCAATCCCCACTTTTTCTTCGTGAGTCCTCAGTCGTTAACGTGAGTCGTCAGGCGTGAGTCGTGAGAGTTTAAGTCCAGATTGCCTATTGTCAATTGCCTATTGTCAATTGTCTATTGCCTTCCGCCCTTCTGCCCTTCCGCCCTATGCTCTATGCCTTTTTCCTTACCTTTGCTGGCCAGTTTGAAACAAACCAATCTCAGATTATGGTTAATAAGGTCATTCTCATCGGAAACCTGGGCAGGGACCCGGAAGTACGCTATCTCGAAGGAAATGTGGCAGTTGCCAGGTTTTCCGTAGCTACCAATGAAAGTTATAAGGACAAAAAAGGAGAATGGCAGACTGCCACCGAATGGCATGATGTCGTAGCCTGGAGATCTCTGGCAGAACGTGCGGAGAAACAGCTTAAGAAAGGCAGCCAGGTTTTTGTTGAAGGCAAACTAACCCATCGCAAATACCAGGATAAAGACGGCAATGACCGGTATGTGACTGAAGTCGTCGCGAATAGTTTCAGGGTTCTTGACAGAAGAGACTCCAGACCAGGAGGCCAGGACGATGATTTCCATCCGGAAGATTCCAATGCCGACACTACTTCTTCGGCCAGTACCAGCGGTGAACAACATGCTGATGATGATCTCCCATTCTGATCAGCTGTTATTGCTAACCTAAATCACCTGCTTTGGATCCCGAACCCTCATCGCTTTTATTCATTCTCCTCATACACTGGGGACTGGTAGGAAGTATTGGGCTCTTATTATTACTCCTGATTTGTTCTGCGCTCATTAATGGGGCAGAAGTTGCTTTCTTCTCGTTGGACAGTAACCAATTGCGCGAACTCGAAGAAACACAAGATCATTCCGGACAACGGATTCTCCAGTTAAGAGAAAAACCAAGAAGATTACTGGCTACAATCCTGATCACTTCCAATATGGTGAATATCGGGGTCGTCATCGTTTCCTATTACCTGTTTCGCATGATGCTTCCACCGGAAACATTCTTGCATTGGGGCGAAGGTGTGTATCAGGTCCAGGCTTTTTCATGGCTTTATCCTGAGCAATGGGCTGCCTTCTTCGGATTTATGATCACCGTAGTAGGCATTACTTTTCTCCTGGTTCTTTTTGGTGAAGTCGTTCCGAAAATTTATGCCAATCTCAACAACATCACTTTTGCAAGACTGATGAGTTGGCCCATACAAATCCTGATGACGGTCTTTGCACCCTTAAATAAGATTATGGTCAACTGGGGTACGAAGCTAGAGAAAAGACTAAGTACCGAAAGTGTTCTTGGAGCAAGTAAAGGGGACATTGATAAAGCCATAGACCTGGCTGTTGCAAAAGACAAGGATTCTGTGATCGAAGCAGAAATGTTGAAATCTATTGTCAATTTTAATGACGTCGCAGTCAAGCAAATTATGCGTTCGCGCATGGATATTATTGCATTGGATACTTCCATGACTTTAGAAGAAATGCTTGTTGTCGTCAGAGAAGCTGGATATAGCCGGCTTCCAGTGTTTGAAGAACAATTGGACAGCATCAGCGGCATACTCTATGTGAAAGACCTGATTGGTTATGTGGACAGCGATACAGCATCCCAGGCATGGCCAGAGCTGGTGCGTAAAGAAGTGTTATACGTACCGGAAGCCAGGAAGATCAATGATCTGTTGAAAGACTTCCAGCGAGAGCATCTGCACATGGCGATTGTGGTGGATGAATACGGAGGTACATCAGGCCTGGTCACCATGGAAGATGTCATTGAAGAAGTGATCGGTGATATTAAAGATGAGTTTGATGAAGACCAGGAATTGGAATACCGTCGACTTGGAGATAAGGAATTTATTTTTGAAGGAAAGACGATGCTCATCGATGTATGCAGAGTAATGAATGTAGACAAGAGCAGTTTTGATGAGGTTGACGGAGATTCAAATTCCCTCGCGGGCTTAATCCTAAACCTCAACGGGAAGATGCCGGTCATCGGTCAGAAAATTGTATTAGCCCCTTTCTCATTTACCATTCTCTCAGTTACACCAAAACGTATAGAGAGAATCAAAGTCCAGATAGACAGATGATAAAAAAGTTGATTGGAATCGTAGTAGTTGTTGCATTCATGACTGCATGTGGTGACAATGTGAATACGCCCAGACCAAGGGCATATCCACGCATTGATTATCCTGAACGTACGTACATAAAATATGATACAACAGCATGTCCTTTCAATTTCAGGTATCCATCTTATGGGGAGATCACTTATAAAAAGGAAAACTGTTGGTTTGATATCTATATGCCAGCTTTTAACGCGCGCATTCACTGCAGCTATGTACCCTTAAAAAGTAAAGCGGAGCATGGTGAACTTGTCAGGGACGTTTTTGTGATCGCCAACAAGATCAACGAGAAGGCAAACTACATGGAAGAATCCCGCATTCGAAATCCTCAAGGCATAAATGGTTTGTTATTAAATTGGAGTGGTCCTGCTGCGTCTCCTGTACACTTCTTTCTCTCTGATTCTACAAAGCACTTCTTTAAAGCCGCCTTATACTTTGATTCGCGTGTTCAGCCGGATAGTCTTGCACCGATGGTCACTT
>DASXWI010000299.1:0-4153 GCA_036503755.1 Saprospiraceae bacterium
ATACAAGGTTGAAAGGATTTTCTCTGCTTCGGCAACACTATATGTTTGATGTAGGATGTATGAAATTTCATTACGCATCAGCAGTGACTCCCACCTGCGCCACGCAGAAGAACAAGTTTGTCGGTTGATAAGGACGCTCCAGGAAGTATCAGACATGTGTGTAAGATAGTGAGACAGTGAGAAAGTGAGACAGTGAGAGGTGTGAGTGTGAGCGTGTGAACATGAGAATATGCAGAACTCACCCCCGACCCCTCTCTTATTGAGGATATAACTATAGGAAATAAATCTACAAGAAAGAGAGGGGAGCTCCAGCATCAAATACTCCCCTCTCTTTAAGAGCAATCATATTGCGTATACGAAGACAAAAGTAAGAGAGGGGTTGGGGGTGAATTGTAGTTGGATCATTTCTGAGTCCAATGAATCAACAATCCATTGCAAAAATCAAATTGAATAATAACGGCCATCAGGCCGAAAATACTAACTGAGCGTAGCGAGGATTGAATTGCCACGGCTTTCAAGCCGTGGCTGTCCGCAAATTAAAATTTGCAGACGCACAATGGGATGTAGAGACGCGATTAATCGCGTCTCTACATCCCATTGTGCGTCAATATTTCAAAATGCCTTTCCGCCCTTCTGCCTTTCCGCCCAGATTAACTTTAACTTAAAGTTAACCTCAGTTATATAAGAAACCCTACCTCTTACGTTGTTAGTAATAGGGTAGAATTATAAGATTCAACTCAAGAGAATGAAACACCTGCTAATTTGTTTAGCTGCTTGTATAGGATTACTCTTGGTGGCGGGTCGGGCTAACGCTCAAATGTTTGGCCAGAATAAACCCCGTTACCGGACTTTCGATTTTAAGATCCTCGAGACTCCCCATTTTTCCATTTACCACTATACCAAAAACAAAGAGGCCATCCTGCGGATCGCAGACTGGTCCGAAGAGTGGTATGGGATGCATAGCGAGATGTTCAAGGATTCCTTATTAGGGAAGAACCCCATTATTTTCTATAACAATCATGCTGAGTTTCAGCAGACCAATGCGATTTCAGGAGAGGTTGGGGTCAGCACAGGGGGTGTCACAGAAGGGTTGAAAAACCGGGTGGTCATGCCCTTTACCATGATCAATCAGCAAACGCAACATGTGCTTGGGCACGAACTGGTCCATGCATTCCAATTTGACCACATCATCAATGGAGACAGTACAAGTTTAGAATCCCTGGGAAATCTCCCATTGTGGGTGGTGGAGGGTATGGCGGAATATTATTCTATTGGTCGTGTTGATCCCTTTACTGCGATGTGGATGCGGGATGCCGTGCTCAATGATGATGTCCCAACGCTCCGAAAAATGAACAGCTTCAAATATTTTCCATACCGGTATGGTCATGCCTTCTGGGCTTTTTATGGTGGAACATTTGGGGACCAGATGATTTTGCCTTTCTTTAACAATACGGCTAAATATGGTCTCGATGGAGCCCTTGCGGTTACGCTGGGTATTGATGATAAAAAGATGAGTGAAATGTTTATCAATACGCTGAAAACATATTACACTCCATTCCTTGGTGAAAACAATAAAGAGAATTTTGTAGGTAAAAAAATAATTTCCGAAGAGAATGCAGGCCGGATGAATCTTTCACCGGTGATTAGCCCGGATGGCCGGTTTGTTATTTTCCTATCAGATAAAAATCTTTTTTCAACGGATCTCTATCTCGCAGATGCAAGAGAAGGTAAAATCCTGCGCAAACTCAACAGCATATTTCGTGATGGAAATGTAGATGATCTCAACCTATTAGAATCTGCAGGCACATGGTCACCGGATAGTAAGCGATTTGCCTATGTAGCTTTTTCAAAAGGCAAAAATGTGATCATTATCAAAGACCCGGCTAACGGGACAACTGATGATCAAATTCGGTTTAATGATATCACTTCTGTTGCTCATCCAACCTGGTCACCTGATGGAAAGAATATAGCGTTTACCGGTATGGTAGAAGGGCAGACGGATTTGTTTGTCTACAACCTGAAATCTAAAAAGACCACACAACTCACAAATGATTTTTATAGTGAGGTCTATCCTGATTATAGTCCTGATGGAAAGTTTCTGGTGTTCAGTTCCGATCGAAAGACTTTCGAACAGAAAAAATCACATGGCCAATGGAATCTTCATTTATCGAGGATCAATCTCGAGGATTTCACCATAAAGGATTATGATGAGATTTTTCCTGGAGCAGATTGCCTCAATCCATGTTATGATCCGGAAGGCAAAGTGTATTTCATTTCTGATCGTGATGGATTCAGAAATCTTTACCGGTATGATTTGAAAGAAGAGCTTTTACAGATGACGGACCTGAAGACGGGTATCAGTGGTATCAGTAAGTATTCACCGGCCATTTCCGTTTCTAAAAAAGTAGATAAGATCGCCTTCACGCATTATTACAAGAGTAGCTACGATATCTACCAGACGAAAGCTGACAGGTTTCTTTTTAAAAAAGTTTATCCTGAGGATGTACATTTTGAAGCCGGTACCTTACCTGGCTTAATGGAGGAGGAGAATGATGTCGTTGCTGAAAACATTGAAACGATGGATAGATTTGAACCTGCTCCTGAGAGTGCCTACCAGGAGAAACCCTATGCGGGTAATTTCAAATTGGACTATATCTATAGCGGTGGTCTCGGGGTGAGTACAGGAGGAATTGGAACAAGAACTGGATTGGCAGGTGGAGTTGGCATGGTGTTCAGTGATATGCTCGGCAATCATCAGCTTTATTCAACCATAGCGATAAATGGGAATATCTACGATTTTGGAGCCGCTGCACAATACATCAATCAGAAATCACGGGTCGGATGGGGATTTTCCATTTCTCATATTCCAGCGAGAGCGGGATATTATGGGGTACCATACAATGATACACTCGATGGACAACCGGTAATCATCCAGGAAGAAAATATCCTGCGTGTATTTGAAGACCAGGTTTCCGGACTGTTACAACTTCCGGTCAATAAAAATCTTCGGCTTGAAGGTAGTCTCGGCATGAACTATCGTTTTTTCCGACTGGACAGCCGTGATTTATACTACAATGAATTTGGCTACTATCTCGGAGAAAGTGACAAACATAAAGTCCCATTGGATGATGAAATCATTGTCAATGGTTTTGAAATCCGAAAGGCGATATTTTACAGCAACAATATTGCTGTCGTAGGAGATAAAACCACATTTGGCCTTGCATCTCCGATTAATGGCTACAGGTTCAGATTTGATTACACCAATTATTTTGGTGGTTATCAATTTCAACTCGCTACAGCGGACATGCGATACTATAGGTATACCAAGCCGGTGACGCTTGCATTCCGCTTTATGCATTATGCAACACTTGGTCCCGATTCCAGAAATTATTATCCGGTTCTTATTGGTGACCAGGGTCTTGTTCATGGTTTTGAATACAGCAGGCTCACCGATCACCAGGTGAATAGCGGGATCTCTCCACAACAATTGTTTGGTTCAAAATTTTTCGTCTCTGGTGTAGAAGTCAGGCTTCCATTTACCGGACCAAAAGAACTTGCGGTTGTTGGCACCAATCTTTTAATGTCTGAATTATCCTGGTTCTTAGATGGTGGGATTGCCTTCAATGATTATGATGAATTGGGAAAACAAGAAGATCCAGCTTTTCTTCCGCCTAAGCTTGTCTTCAGTACAGGATTTTCATGGCGTATTAATCTATTTGGTGCACTTGTGCTTGAGCCGTTTTTTGCATGGCCGTTGGTTAAACATGGAGAAGGGAAGTTTGGGGTGTACCTGGTACCGGGGTGGTAAAAAGTGAAGAGTGAAGAGTGAAAAGTGAAAAGTGAAGAGTGAGAGGTATGGGTACTTTGTGGAACGCAGATGACGCAGAAATATTTAAATAAATTATTTCGCAAATTAGAAATTGCTTAATCGGGAGAAATCAAATTAGCGTTATTTTTTTTATAATCCATCTGCGTCATCTGCGATCCAACATACAAATAGTCCTTAGCCTCAGCCTCAGAATTGCTTCATGTATAACTCACCCCCGACCCCTCTCTTAAAAATGATTTTGTGTACGAATATGACTCTGTGGGAAAGAGAGGGGAGTCATATGTATAGGAACTCCCCTCTCTTTCGTAGAAATCACTATGCGTA
>DASXWI010000300.1:0-2134 GCA_036503755.1 Saprospiraceae bacterium
TTCTTTGTTCCTAATTCCTTATTCCCTATTCCTTATTCCCTATTCCTTATTCCCTATTCCTTATTCCTTATTCCTTATTCCTTATTCTTTGTTCCTTATTCCTTATTCTTCCTTCTACGTCGATTAAGCGCAGCTTAATCAAGTAAATGCCCCATAAGGTCTCTTTTCACTCTCAAATACTCCTCATTATCCTCATTGGGCTTTATCATCAGCGGGAGCCTGTCTACGATTTCAATACCTCCACGAATCAAGGAATTCACTTTTTCGGGATTGTTGGTCAACAAACGGATCTTATTGATGCCAAGATCTCTGAGGATCACCGTGGCAATGTGATATTCACGTTCGTCGGTTTCAAAACCAAGCTGATGGTTCGCATCAATGGTGTTGAATCCCTCATCCTGCAGGTTGTAGGCTTTCAGCTTATTAATCAGGCCTATCCCCCGCCCTTCCTGGCGGAGATAGATTAATACGCCTTTCTCCCTGGTAATGACTTCAAGACTTTTCTCCAACTGGGCACCACAATCGCATCTTAAGGACCCAAGCATATCACCGGTAAGACATTCGGAATGAACTCTCACCACGACGGCACTATGGATATCTATTCCAGGAGGATAAATAGCCAGGTGTGGCATAAGGTCTAATTCATTTTCAGCATATGCGTCAATGTACCAAAGACCGGAAGAAGTGGGAATACTCGAATGAACCTGCTTTTGCATGGAGGTATAACAAAGAAGTGGGCCAAAGGTAAGCCAACAACAAGATTATTAATGGAAAACTTAGAGGCGAAGGATCTAATCCCCAGGTCGCTTGGACTTCAGGAAAAATTAGCCTGTTCTTTTTTAAAGAGAGTAAGGCTAATACCCAGTGGATCAATTATTTTCTGCTGGTACCAAGTTTGACCAGGAAAATCAAGCCACTTGTGATAAACACAGTAAGGGTGACGAGCAAAATTAGCATAAATACGTGTGTGCGACCTTTAGTGAATGGGACGAAGGTGAGGAATTTTTATATCTTTTTATAACCTTTTCACAAAATTTTGTTTTATACCAATTGCCCTCTGGTGTACAATGCATAAAGCATTTGCTAGGTTTGTTATATGTAGCTTTATCCGAAATTCTGATTGATACATGAAATCACTTTTGACCGCACTTTTCCTCCTCTTTTCTGCCTACCATTATATCTCAGCCCAACAGGGATCTGAGGAAATCTATAGGGATATTAAGAAGCTCGGCGTCCTGGCCAACGTCCTCTATGTGGCTGCCCATCCTGATGATGAAAATACCCGGATGATAAGTTACTTGTCAAACCACCTGTCTGTCAACACGACCTACCTCTCACTTACCAGGGGTGATGGCGGGCAAAATCTAATCGGACCTGAAATCAGGGAAATGCTGGGATTGATCAGAACCCATGAGCTCCTGGGAGCAAGGAATATCGATGGAGGTCAGCAACTTTTCACACGCGCCAATGATTTCGGATACTCCAAGACTCCTGCTGAAACCTTCTCAACCTGGGATCGACAGGCCGTCTTAAGTGATGTAGTGTGGGCCATTAGAACAACAAAGCCGGATGTCATCATCAACAGGTTCAGTACGGATACCTCACGGCCTAATCACGGGCATCATACCGCCTCAGCTATACTTGCTTTAGAAGCTTTCGACCTCGCTGGAAAAAACAGCGAATTTCCTGAACAACTAAATTACGTTTCACCGTGGCAACCAGGACGAATTTTCTGGAATACCAGCTGGTGGTTTTATGGTTCACAGGAAGCTTTCAGCAAAGCAGATAAATCCAAAATGCTTGCATTAGATATTGGCTCTTTTGATGCCATCACCGGAGAGTCAAACAGCGAGATTGCTGGTCGTAGTAGAAGTATGCACAAAAGCCAGGGCTTCGGATCCGCAGAAACCAGGGGGGAAAGCCTTGATTATATTGACCTTTTGAAAGACGCCAACGGAATCATTCCTAAATCTCTTTTTGATGGAATTGACATCACCTGGAATCGAGTTCCTGGTGGTGCCCCTATAGCAACCAAAGTAAGAAAACTTGAAGATGAGTTCGACTTTAGGTAACCCGCAAAGAGTTTACCATTACTGCTGGAAATCCATGGTGCCATTGGATCACTCGAAGATTC
>DASXWI010000301.1:0-2430 GCA_036503755.1 Saprospiraceae bacterium
GACCAGCAAAAAAGAAAGAAAGGCAAATATTGGCAGGTCACCGGATATATCAGATATGCTCATGATGAGGTCAGTTTTTGACATTATGCCATCAGGTACAGGTCAGGCAACTACCGTAAATTTCAACGACCTCTAAATTCAGTTACATAATGTAACGACCTACCCCCCGTACTATCTGCAATTTTGCATGGTATGAATTTCTCATCTGAGGAACTCTTTAACATATTATCCAGAAGGGTATCCGAAGATACACCTCATCGTGATTTCCAGCGTACTGTAGATCACGCAAATTGGTGTTATCAGATCGTAACGGGTGATGACCAGAAAGAAATCCTTGTGTCCTACAAGGTGCGGGAAACGCAGAAGCAAGTTGAGCAGCGCATCCGCATAACTAATTCCAGAACTCAGTACGTTTCCAACAAGGTAAAGAAACTATTTAACGAGGTTCACAGGTGTGATGACGTGGTGGAATCTATTGGTTATGCCAATGCTAACGATACCGCCCTTGCTGACCTGACAAGTGCTCTAAATACCTGGTACGAAGGAAAACCACTCAACAAGTATATTACGGGACGGTTCAAAGATTTGTCTTTCGAAGATCCTAACGCCTATATCATTTCGGAGTTTGAGAATGATGACCCTGTAAATAAGAAACCAACGGTATATCCATTTGAGGTCAGAGCTGATGAGGTGTACGATCATTTCTATGTTAATGGCGTACTTAAATACCTCATTACTCAGCATGTCGTTGAGTATAAGTCAAAGGTTAAAAACAAAACAGAGTCCGGAAAGCGGTTTACCATGTATGGCATTGGCTATTCATGGGTGATGCAGCATATACCGAAAGGAGCAATTTATGAGACTCCTGTAGGCTGGACTGAGATAATGTTACCGATTGGTAAAGATCGGAAGATTGAGAAATTCATCTATAAAGGCTTCGAATCTAAAACAACGGAGTGCCCTGCTTTTCGTGTTGGGTATATGGATGACCCATCCACCAGGGGAAGGACGAAAGTAAGTCCTATGTATCCGGCCGAGAAGATCATTACCGATCTGATATGGAACAAATCAGAGTACGATCTTTCAAAAGCCCTTCATGGGTTCTATCAGAAATTCGCCTATGTTGATCAGTGCGGAAAATGTCATGGTGAAGGATCGATAACGGACGATTACAACGCAGTAAAGCAATGCACTAACTGTAAAGGATCAGGAAAAGACATTCATTCTACTGTTCAGGATATTGTCCTGTACAAAATGCCAAGTGATCCCGCATCAGCCATAAAGCTATCCGACCTGGTTCACTTTGCAGTGATCCCGGAAAGTCTTATCAAGATGCAGCGGGAGGATTTTGTAACTGATCAGCGGGATGTATTCAACGCCATATTCGGGGCTAATGTCCTTGACAGGTCAGAGATCGTTGAGACAGCAACCGCTAAAAATTATGATTGGAGAGCAGTAAACAATACCCTTTACGAGTATGCAGATCAGGTCAGCGAGTTTTATAAATTCACTGTACGGTCAGCCGCTAATCACAGGGGCGAATCGGATGGGCTACAAGTTCAACATTCTTTCCCTTCTGATTTCAAATTAGAGAGTGTTCAGGAACTGATCGATCAAAGATCATCAGCATCTACAGCAGGGGCATCCAATAGTATTATTTCAACCATTGATTTAGCTATCCTTGCTAAGCAGCATAAGGACGATCCTGATTTTATAAAGGCTTACAAAGCAAGGGAAAGGTTCAAACCAATGTCTGACAAGCCAGCCAGTGAGCGCATGATCTTACTGACATCGACATTACCACAGGACGACCCTGAGCGCATTTTGTATTTGTACTACGAGCGCATCATGTCAGATATTTTTGACGAGCATCCAAACTTCCCTGACTATCCATACAAGAAGCAGAAGGCAATTGTATATGGTGAGGTAGAAAAGATCAGAGCCGCACAGGTTAAGCCTAATATTACCATAAGTCTCAAACCCCCGGTAAATGAGCCACAACAACCAATGGAGTGATAAGCGGACCAACCTGGTTAATGAGAAATCAGATAAGCTGAATGCCAAAATTGAAAAGGCACAAAACAAGCTGTTTAAGTACATCACGGATACCTTTTTGCCGTCTCTGGAAACTGATGAAAATGAGACGCTCATTCCATCAGATAAAATGCTTTTTATACCATCCAGGCTGGATAACTACTATGACCAGTTCAATGAGGAAGAGATAAAGCCCATTGTTTCCACCTTTTCAAGTGATATCACCAAGCTACTGAAGTACAATAAAAAGTACTACGATGGTATCAAAAAATCAGATGCCCATGATGATATACAGGCTTCTGTACTCGGGGCTTTAGGCATTACCGGAACTATTATTGCAGGTGGCTCACTACTTTACAATATCCTTTCTGACCGTACAGCAATAGCAGCGATTAA
>DASXWI010000302.1:0-2352 GCA_036503755.1 Saprospiraceae bacterium
GGTGATTTTGATGGTAATGGAACAATTGACATGTGCAATATTCTCTATGACCCGGATTGCCCCAACCTCGGTGGATTGATGGGTGGATGCTGTGGCCCATGTTGGGGTACTCCTTTAGGGACCATCTTACCCGGTGGCTGGTATGCATATGGTATTAATGGAGATTGCAACTTGCCTGGACCGCCAATTGCGTTTGACTACGGCGATGGAAATAGTTGCGGAGGTCCTATGGGCCCATGGTCCTTTTGTTTCGACCTGAACGTAAGAGAATTTCCGGATTGTCAGGAGGATCCTTCAACCATGAACCTTATGTTAGGATTCTTCACCACAGCGGATGGAGAAACAGGATGTTGGACGGGGAGTTCAAGTGTATGCGCACTCGATCAGCCTGCTTTTGTTACTTTACCTATGTGTTGTTCTGAATTGACACAAGGTATGGACATGCTTGATCCGATTTGCAGTAACCAACTATTCGTATATTCCATAGATGAACCTGATGTGGATTACTGGGAATGGACAGTGGATGCATTTGGCGTTACTGGTGGGACTTCAGGTTCAGGTGGACCGGGTTCTACAATTATCAATACTTTGATTAATACAGGTTCAGATCCTGAGATCGTAACTTATACCTTCCTTGGATTTGCCGGAGGAGCTTGCCCGGTATTTGAAAAAGAGGTGACGATCGAAGTCTTTCCGGAAATCCAGGCGACACTTGCTCCAGTGTTACTCTGTTCCACACCAACCAACCCTTATGTCATCACTCCAGAAGTCACTGGTGGATCAGGTAACTATGAATATTTATGGGCCCCTTATGGAGAAAGTACCCCAAGTATTACAATACCCAATCCTGTCAATGGTACAACATACACTGTAAGTGTAACTGATGAGGTTGGATGTTTCGGAACAGCTTCTTTAACAATCAATGTCTATACTACATTTCCTGTAGACATCGTAGCTCCTGTCATCGAACAGTGTATTCAAGACGGTCCTTTGAGCCTCGAGGCTACAGCTACTGGAGGAATAGATCCTTATTCATATGAATGGATGTTTCCTGATCAAACCGGATCCAGCAATCCCGATATTATGTCAGACCAAACCGGTCAGCATATTGTGACTGTTACTGACGATGAAGGATGTATTGGAAAAGATTCAGTTATACTAACTTTTAATGAAACACCCGAAGTGTATATTGATGCGGTTGATGGAGCACTCGCAATTTGTGAGGGTGAATCCACCGAATTAGCTGCGGTAGGCTCCGCTGGAGAAACCCCATACATTTATGAATGGGATACCCCCGATGGACCAATGTCCGGAAAGAATATTGATGCGGAATACCCGGGTACATATGTTGTGACTGTTGAAGATGCGAATGGTTGTACCAATACATCCGAAATTGAAATTTTAGCACAACCTGAACCGGTTCCAGAATTAACTCCGGATGTTTTACTCTGCAACTTTGATGATCCAGTAGAAATCTGTGTATTGAATGATTTTGAAGATTACAACTGGTCAGTTGGCAGTGGAGCAGATGGGTTGCAATGTATTGAGACATACAATGCAGGTACATATACTGTAACTGTTACAAATGAATTCGGTTGTACAGGAGAAGCTTCAGTCGAAGCTGGTCTTATGCCTCAACCTGTATTCATCATGCCAGATTCTTTTGAAATGTGTCCTGGTTCTTCAGTGACAATTAATGCGGATGATTATGGAGGCCCATGGGATAATTTCGTTTGGGATAATTGTCCTACCTGCATAGATGAAATGACCTTTACAGGACCTGCTTTGGGAGGTGTTACCGTATATGATGAAAATGGATGTACGGCTTACCAGGAATTTGAGGTTGTTGAGAATTTGTCCATCAGCCCTGGATTACAAGGTGATGATATTATCTGTACAGGGGAAACCATCACTCTGACCGCTATGAGTGGATTTACTTCATACGCATGGTCGGCTAATGCAGGTGGTGGAAGTTCAAGTTCAGCATATGTTACAGCACCGGGTACGTATAGCGTTACAGTAGTAGACAGTGAAGGTTGCATTGGTTCTGAAAGCTTAACGGTTACTTCAGGGGATATAATTGCTTCTATTGCTGGTCCAACACAAATATGCGCTAATGTTCTGGCTACGATTACAGCTTCTCCTGCGTCCTCGACTTATCTGTGGTCTACGAATGAGTCTTCACAAGTGATCATGGTTGATGAAGGAACGCATTCTGTCACTGTTACAAGCAGTGATGGATGTTCTTCAGTGGCGAGTATCAGTATTATTGAGACTCCTTTTATTCCTCAGATTACCGGGGATAATATGATATGCCAGACTAGTGAATCAACTGTATTAGATGCAGGTGGT
>DASXWI010000303.1:0-1530 GCA_036503755.1 Saprospiraceae bacterium
ATCAGAGGAACATCAATTAACAGCAGGTGCAAATGCAATCAATTATCAATTCAAACCCAAATCGATCACCATTAATGAGGAAAGTAAGGTTGGTGAATTCTACCTCGAGGAAGGATTGCTGGATGACGTGTTTTTCTCCTCCTTTAAGATCAATGCATTGGAAGCAGGAATTTATGTTGAAGATAAATGGGACATAAATCCAGAGTGGAAATTGACTTCGGGTCTCCATATCTCCAGTTTTTTTGTGCAAGGTGTTAATTACTTCGATCCACAACTCCGCTTAAGTCTGGATTATCTCCCGAGTTCAAAATGGGCTTTCAACATCGGATACAGTAGGATGGCACAATACTTACACAACCTCACATCAAGTAGTATAAGCTTGCCAACAGATCTGTGGGTGCCTACCACAGCTAAAGTTTCACCTTCGCTTTCGGATCAATATAGTTTTTCAACCATGTGGAAGGTTGGAGAATATTCTTCTCTCGAATTTTCCTCCTATCTCAAGGATATGCGTAGTCTGATCTCTTACCAGGAAGGTGCAAGCTTCTTGTTACGCGAAGGTTTAGTTCCTTCCAGTATAGTCGATGCGGCTAATTGGGAGTCAAAAATCACGGAAGGCAGAGGCAAAGCGGCAGGCCTGGAACTACAATATGTATACGAGCACAATGCCATACAACTAAAATGGAACGCAACATGGTCCAAAACATTTCGTCAATTTGAAGACATAAATAACGGCAAAGCTTATCCCGACCGGTATGATCGAACATTATCTTCTTCTTTCACAGGACAAATGAAGTTGAATCCAAAATGGACAGTCGGGATGAACTGGATGTATGGAAGCGGATTAGCGATCACCTTGGCAGAAAGTAAGTTCTATAATCCAGGTTCGTTTTTTCCTGAAATCGGTATTAGTTATAGCGATCGTAATGGATTCAGGTTACCTGATTATCATAGACTTGATTTGAGTGTGAATTACCTGCTCCAGGAAAAGAAGTTCTTCAGTCACTCCTTAACACTTAATCTCTATAATGTGTACAACAGGACCAATCCATTCTATATCACTTTGGTCCAGGACCCCCTCAACCAGGATTTTGAATTCCGCCAGTTTTCACTTTTTAGGTTCATACCCTCGTTCAGCTATAGGTTTTCTATCCATTAATTTGGTAAAAAGCCAGCTAAGCAAGTTTTTATGTTTATGAAATCAAATTTCGCCTATCTTTAGTCGATGATCAGATCAGTTACTTTTCGGTTTTCATTTCTGTTAGTGGGCCTGTGGATGGCCATTACCAGTTGTGAGAGTACGTTGGAGTTACCGGTCAACAACAATCCTAAATTGACTATCGTTTCGCACCTTTCCTCCGGTGTTTCCTCCGAGCCTTTAGTGTATGTATATTCTTCACTATCTGCATCAGATTCAAGTAGTTTTCACGTTCCGGATAATCTTGAAGTTGAGGTTAGCGAACTTGAAACGGATTATTCAATTAGTTTGGTTTCTAGTACAGATAAAGGGAAAACATTCTTTAAATTCCC
>DASXWI010000304.1:0-1622 GCA_036503755.1 Saprospiraceae bacterium
TTCTATAAATTGAAAAGATTGTACCGATAGAAACGTTCACATCGATATTGGATGACCCATCCAATGGGTCGATGGCAATCACATACTTTCCCTCATTGTTGAGGTCCATATATGTTTCTGATTCCTCTGATATGAGCGCGCAAGCCTCCCCTCCTTTTGTAAGGGCTCTTGAGAATCGAATATTAGCCAATACATCCAGCTTTTGCTGCTGATCTCCCGCTGTATTGGTGGAGCCCATGGAACCCATGATGTCAATTAATCCTGCCTTATTGACTTCCCGGTTAACAACCTTGGATGCGAGCGCAATATCACGTAATAGCTGCGAAAGTTCCCCGCTGGCAAAGGCGAACTGCTCTTGGTTACTCTTAATAAAACGGTCGAGGGCGCTGCCAATGGGTTGTGCAATCCGTGATTCTTCCATGCTTTGTCGCTTAATTTTTTAGGTTGATCTTTAGGTCCATTTGAGGCCGCAAAGTTAATTCGCAAACGATTTAGATCAATAGAAATGAAGGTTTTTAAATTTGGAGGGGCATCTCTTAAAAATGCCGCAGCCATTCGCAATATGGCTTCCATTGTTAAAGCATATTCAAATGCCCCTTTATTGGTTGTGGTGTCTGCGATGGGTAAAACAACCAACGCATTGGAAAGTGTACTGTCAACTTGTACCAAAGGCGGTGATTACAGAACCGAAATTGAATCCATTAAAAAATATCATACCCTGATTTGTGAAGAACTTTTCAACTCAACTGATCCAATACCTCAACTTGAACATGTTTTTGCCGACTTACAAAAGAACATAAACTCGTCAGCAGAATATGACCAGGTTTATGATCAGGTTGTATCAATGGGTGAGGTTATCTCCTCTATTATCGTAGAGAGATATCTGGCATTTTCAGGACTTGATACTACCTGGGTAGACGCACGAAAATATATTCGTACCAACAATGCTTTCCGCGAAGGAAAAGTAGATTGGAAAGAAACGGGTGAATCAGTTGCTGGCTTGAAACCTACACTCCAAACCAAAATTGTTCTTACGCAAGGATTTCTCGGATCAACCAAAGATGGAGTCACAACAACGTTGGGGCGTGAAGGATCAGATTTTACTGCCGCCATTTTTGCATCCTGCCTCCTGGCGGAATCGGTAACTATATGGAAAGATGTACCCGGTGTGATGAGCGCAGATCCAAAGCGACTCCCACATCCTGTTGTATTTACAGAACTACCATTTAAGGAAGCTGCTGAGATGACCTACTATGGTGCGTCAGTTATTCATCCAAAAACAATTCAGCCACTGGCACTCAAACAAATTCCACTTCTTGTAAAAAGTTTTGATGATCCATCCTCACCAGGCACCAAAATACACGAGTGCCATATCGATAACCTTCCTCCACTGATCGTATTCAAAGAAAATCAATGCTTGATTTCTTGTAAAGTGACTGATTACACCTTTGTGTATGAACAACATCTCAGCATCATTTTTAATGCACTCTCTGATCTGGATATTAAAATTAATGTGATGCAGAACTCTGCTATTTCATTTTCATTCTGCATTGACTTTCGTGAGAGTAAAGTCATGGCCCTTATTGACAAGCTCCAAAATCGATTTGAGGTGTATTACAATA
>DASXWI010000305.1:0-5068 GCA_036503755.1 Saprospiraceae bacterium
TATTGAATATTGTAATGGTCTAATTAGTGTTCCAGGTTAATCATTCCGTCTCTTGATACTACCACTGCAGCATCTTTAAAGCCTTTGGCAATGACCTGGTCCCTTACTTTACTGGCTTCCTGTTCTGTTTTGAAGCCTCCGATCATCAGGATGGTCCATTCTCCTTTTCTATAGGATTCAAGTGGTCCATATTGATCCACGTCCTTTGTACTGAACCCGCCTGGTTTCAGGTAGGATGCCAATCTCACTTTATATTCAATGATTTCATCCGTACTGGTAATGGGTGTTGCAGGTGTAATAGTCGTTGCAGAAACAACCGGTGCAGGTGCAGGTGAAACAGGTTGTGCAGGTTCAGCGGTAGTAGGAAGAGCTTCTTGCTTTACAAATCCTTCAGGCTGTTGATAATTCTCAAGTCCTTTCTGAATGACAATAAAGGCATCTTTCTTACCGCGCTGCTTAGCCTGGAGCAATACTTCCTTGGCTTTATCTTGAGTATCGAAAGGACCCAGGCGAACTTTGTACATCCCGTTTTCCTCATGTATATACAATGGGCCTAACTCTTCCCATGATTTAAGGGTGCTCTTATCCATGATTGGCCTTGAGGATGCGGATAGCTGAACAGCAAATTCAAGTACAAGGCCAGCATCACCCTTTTCCTTCTTATAGGTGGCCGGATCCTGCTTCACATAAACCTTCACAAGTTTACTTGAAGAATCAGCTACCTGGCTAATAACAGAGGCCCAGGAACCTGAAGAAATAACCAGGAGAGCGAGAATAATGAGGTGCTTCATTGTATTGATATTAAAATAAAAACTCATGTAAAGATATATATTTTTCAATATTATACACATTATCAAAAAAAATAATATATAAAATATCGATTTAGGCCTCCGGGGCTGCCAAAGGCTATCCATCCAAAGCAAAATCCGCGCCTAAAAGCCAGAACTGTGCCCGGGAAGACACACATTAACAAAACTTCCCCTGAGTAGCAGAGAGTTTCTATTTTTATCACTTCATCCACCAATTTATTTATTTCAGAAACTCACTTATGCGCATCATCCTTAGTACATGTTTTCTTTTATTGGCCGGTTTTGCAGGGCTATCCGCTCAAAAGCTTGACCACCGGTTAGGCTATGTATTGGTCCAATTGGATAATGATGTCCCCCTCGATAGGGTTCTGGCAGATAATGCCAGAAGAATCCAGGGCGATCTGATCCAGGACCGCGTCATTTCGCGACGGCTTGGTATTTACCTGGTGCGGTTTGATCATAGCCGGATACATGAAGGTAAATTACTCGACCAGCTCAGGGCTGATAGAAAAGTGAATATTGCCCAGTATGACCATATCCTGACTAACCGCTCAGAACCGGATGATCCTGAGTTTTTATCCCAATGGCAATGGCTCAATACCGGGCAAACGGGTGGACTTGACGACGCTGACATTGATGCAGAAGTAGCATGGAATATTACCCAGGGAGGTTTGACTGCCACTGGCGACACTATCGTCGTGGCAATTATTGATGATGGTCTTGACTATTTGCATGAAGACATAGCGGCCAATGCCTGGGTAAATTATCATGAAATAGATGGAAACAGTATTGATGACGATGGCAATGGATATGTCGATGATATAAGAGGTTGGAATACGGATGATAATTCACCTGATGTCTGGGGTGAAAACCATGGACTCCAGGTTGCCGGCATGATTGGCGCTGTTGGCAATAACCAGGTAGGGATTTCGGGGATTAACTGGAACGTGAAAATCATGATGATCGTTGGTGGTCCACCTGAATCTGCAGCTATTGCTTCCTATGCTTATGCACTTGAACAACGTGCTCAATACAATGAAAGTAATGGTGAAAAAGGTGCATTTGTGGTTGCAACCAATAGCTCCTGGGGTGTTGATTTCGGGCAGCCTGCTGATGCACCATTGTGGTGTGCTTTTTATGACAGCCTTGGCGCATACGGGATTCTTAGTGCTGCAGCAACAGCCAATCTGAACATAGATATAGATATTGAAGGAGATTTGCCTACAGCATGTCCTAGCGAATATTTACTAAGCGTGACTGCACTCAATGCATCCAATCAGCGAACTTTTTCAGCGTATGGACTAACTCAGGTTGATTTTGGAGCACCCGGTGAAGATATTTTCACTACAAGACGTAACAATGGATATGGCACAACAAGTGGAACATCGTTTGCTTCCCCCGTTGCCGCTGGGCTTGTTGCTTTACTATATGCTGCGCCATGTTCCGGAATTGCAGAACTGGCTCATTCCGATCCTTCCGCTGCTGCCCTATTTATTCGTGACATCATTTTTGAAGGCGTTGAACCTATTCCAGGACTTGAATTAACAACCAGGTTTGGAGGAGGTCTGAATGCAGGAAGTAGCATGGAACTGATCATGTCCATTTGTTCTGATTGCCCTATTCCATTTGCCATTAATGCACAAGCTTTGTCAGATACTGAAGCCAACCTCACATGGAGCATGCTTGATACGGCAGACCAAGTCAATGCTCGTTACAGGCCGCTTGGCGGATCATCCTGGAGTACACTCTCTAATGTAACACAACCGTTATCGCTCACCGGGCTTTCTGGATGTACAGAATATGAAATAGAATTCGAATCCATCTGTGCAGACACTTCAACAGGCTTTTTATCCAATTATGTTTTCAGTACGCTTGGTTGTTGTGTGTTCCCTTCAAACATTTCTTTTATACCTTTTGAAAATGAGGTTTTCCTGTCATGGAATAGTGTTTTCGCTTCAAGTGACTATCAAATAAATTGGCGTCCGGAAGGAAGTGATGAATGGTTTACGAATACTACACCGGATACTTTTTATACCCTGGACAACTTGGAAGGTTGTTCCTATTATGAAATCCTGCTCCGATCAGATTGTGACACAACCCTCTCCGATTTTTCTGATACCATCCGGTTGAGGACAAAAGGATGTGGAAACTGTATTGACCTGGAATATTGTACATCTGTTTCGGATGACCCTTCTGAAGAATTTATCGATTCACTGATTTTCGGACCACTGGTAAGTTATTCAGGAAACAATGACGGCTACCTTTTGGATGAAACTAAAAATTCGAATTATGTAGCCGGGGATACTTATGCACTTTGGTTGCGCCCAGGATTTATACCTGGAGAAACTTTTGATGAAAAATTCAGGATTTGGATTGATTACAACCAAAATGGACTCTTTGATGAAGATGAAATGGTTCTTGATTCTCTATTGCTAGAAGAAGATATTTCCATTCGTACTGAACTTACGATTCCTGAAACGGCTCTCGAAGGATCCACCAGGATGCGTGTCAGCATGGCCTTTTCAAATCCTTTCTTCCAAACCAATCAACCTCCATGCGGAAATATCGAATTCGGTGAAGTAGAAGATTATTGCATCACCATTCTCAAAAATCCGGATCCATGCCCGCCAGTTGATACGGTGCACTTTGATGGCATTACGTTTACGAGTGCGTTTATGTATTGGCCTGAAGCATTCGGAGCAATAGCTTATACGTACCGATACAGGGAAGTAGGCACATTGGAATATGAAGAATTGGCTACGATTGATACTACTGCTAATTTAGAAAACCTTGATAAGTGCAAAACGTATGAAGTGCAAATCAGGACAGTATGCCTCTCTGATACCACTAGCTATGCTTTCAATTATTTGCTTGAAACAGATTGTGATGTCGCCGTCAAGGAGATAGATCCTTTGCTTTCAACTTTTATAGTTTATCCTAATCCATTCACAGATGTCTTAAGTTTAAGATTCCAATCGAATGAAACAGGAGACCATCATATAACGATATACAATCTGCAGGGAAAACGAATGATGGCGAAAACTCAATACATCGATGCCGGAGCGCTGACGGATATGCAATTCGACCAACTTGATACGTACCCGTCTGGCCTTTATATAGTCCTTGTAGAAAAAGATGGAAAAACTACTTCGAAGAAAGTTGTAAAAATGTAATCAAACCGATTGTTGATGTTAAATAAAAAGGATCTTCATAGACGATATGAAGATCCTTTTTTATTCTTCAATAGTCTGAACGTTATTTAAAACTTGAGCTTACAACTAATTGTTTGTCACCCGGAGTATAGAGATAAAAACCTTCTCCTGATTTCACACCAAGCTTTCCTGCCTGCACCATATTTACTAACAAAGGACACGGCGCATATTTTGGTTGACCATATCCATCCTGTAACACCCTGGTGATAGCCAGCACTACATCAAGTCCGATAAAATCTGCCAATTGCAGTGGCCCCATTGGATGTGCCATGCCGAGTTTCATCACACTATCAATTTCTTCAACACCTGCGACACCTTCCCATAAGGCAATGATCGCTTCATTGATCATCGGGATCAAAACCCTGTTAGCAACAAACCCAGGATAATCGTTTACAATGACAGGAATTTTATCAAGGCTTTGTGATATCGCTGTGACCTTTTGTGTGACCACATCAGATGTACTATATCCTCTGATTACTTCCACCAATTTCATCACGGGTACAGGATTCATAAAATGCATACCGATGACTTGTGAAGGTCGATTGGTAACAGAAGCAATTTTCGTGATGGAAATGGAACTGGTGTTCGTTGCCATAATCGCATCAGGGCTGCAGAACTCATTCAACCCTTTAAAAATTTTCAGTTTCAAATCCAGGTTTTCGGTTGCTGCTTCAATGACAAGGGATGCATTTTTAACGGAGGCTTGAATTTCACCTGAGATTTGAATTCTGGCTAATGTGGCATCTCTTTCAGCCTGGGTGATCTTTTCTTTAGAGATCATCCTGTCAAGATTTTTAGTAATCGTTGACAACCCGCGATTCAATGCATCAACGGATACATCAATCATGGTCACCTGGTATCCGTATTGGGCAAAGACATGTGTGATTCCATTTCCCATGGTCCCAGCACCAATCACAGCTATCGTATTGTTTTTCAAAGTCTCTGACATAAATCAAAATTAGATTGTTCCCATCTACCAACTGCCACCGCCGCCACCGCCGCTACCACCGCCGCTGAAACCACCACCGCCACCACCACCAGAACCAC
>DASXWI010000306.1:0-4594 GCA_036503755.1 Saprospiraceae bacterium
CAGGAGCATCAATAGTGAATGGAGTCACAAATGTGTAATTAAACTCCTCATCAATCTGAAGACTATCAATAGCAGGGGTTTCTGTAATCCATTCTCCTCCATTAAAACGATACCCTACAGGAAATGAAAAAACTGTGGTTAATCCACGGTTAAAGACACTGAAGCCTGCCAGTTGGTCTCCTAGATTTCCATCATTAGCTGGTGAGAGTAACGAGAGTGGAAAAACATCAACCGTATCTCTGTGAGCCGTAAACGCAACAATGCGCGTTGCCCAACTATTGTTATCAGGCAGATATTGGCCTGCAAACCAAAATGTGGCGTCATCAGCCGGATCTACGGACATAGAAAAATAATCTCCAAATCGGTCAAATCCCTGGGCACCTGACCCTGTTGCAAATTCATATTCTGTAAAAGTCATGATACCTGGATCATCTGATTTATATCGCCCGGTATATCTCAGCGATGGAAATTTGTCAGGTCCTGAAATTGCATAAGCAAGCCCGATATTTCCCGAGCCATCTATACCAATAGAAGGCATAAATCTGTGCAAGCCATCATCCGATCCAACTGTTCCCTCTTGAAAAATATGCCAGTCTTCTGTTGCTGACTTTCTGAATTCCATCCAACGGATTCCTGCGACATCATTTCCGGTTACATCCACCATAAATGCCATGACGAAA
The DNA here is from genome assembly GCA_036503755.1 of Saprospiraceae bacterium. Classification (GTDB taxonomy): domain Bacteria; phylum Bacteroidota; class Bacteroidia; order Chitinophagales; family Saprospiraceae; genus Opimibacter. The sequence continues at coordinate 681 of DASXWI010000306.1, forward strand.
GCTTCATGGGTACCGAAATTCCGGTATTGTGCTTTATTAGTGATGATCCATTCCGCCCCATCAATTCCTTGACCATTGGGTTGAGGTACACAGGAAAATCCACCAGTATTCTCTTGCGAGCAACCGTCGGTATCATATGAAGTCGTGGGAAAGGAGATCACTTCAACATTAGATGCAGTTGAATTATCCCAGTCAATGTTGATTTCATGGAAAACGATTTCATCCTGAACAGCGATACCCCAATCATCATCATTGAGTTTTACTACGATACCTGGGCTTCCTGCAGGTGGTGGAGTTTGTCCATCCCAATCCACAGGTTGTGCTACTTCAAAAAATACACCACCGATTTTAGGAACGGTTAATCTTTGGATTCTAGCGACTCCTGCACCCGCCAGGATGTCATCTCGGTTGATGGCGTAAATCGGAAAGTTTCCTCCTGATTCATTCGTAGTCAGGTAATAAGCATCACCCCATATTCCATATTTTGGGAAATCCGGAAAACGCGGTGTTTGGAAAGCATATGCATCCCAGCTCCCCCTTGGATCACTGGTCAGTGAAATAGCAACAAGGACCCTGTTATTGGAAGGAAATTCTGTCAGCAACCATCTGTCTACTGCCTGATCGTATAAGAGAATCGGATCTCCGGCAGAAGTTTGGCCAACCTGGCTCCATATTGTATTAGCGGATATAAGTCCGCTGACAGGTGTACCCGCTTTATCAAATACCCTGAAAAAGGTTGCATTGACAATTTCTACATAATAATCCCTGCCAATGTCACCATTGACATCAGGTGGAGCTGAACCACCGGAAGAATTTTGATCTATCCCTTCAATATTGACTACAGGGAAAATGTCATTGGTTGGCATTCGGTTCCTGGACAAATTATAAAGAGGATCTGGGCCTTTGGGCAGCGCTTCAGGATTATGGGTGATTAATGGACGACGTCCTGCAAAATTAGGTATGATCCTGGGTTTATTGGCCTTACGTTCTTTGAGTTTATCTGCGTCAGTAGGTAAGACACCTGTTGTTTCATAGATAGGCTTGGTGGTCCCGAGCTTGACCGCGAAACTGGTTTCCGCTGTGTAATATTTCTGAGCAACCAGGCTTTCGGTGATCAAAAAGAAAGCAGCGAAGAGAAATACGGAGAAAACTAAATGATAGTAAGCAAAGCGCTTGCCCTGAAGAGTTTTATTCATGGTTCAAAATTAAGAAAAAGATCATTGTGCCTTGAATTCGAATATACTGGATTCATCCTTTTGTATCCTCGATGACATCAATGATGATTATCTTGCGTAGTATAAATACTACCTTTTTTATTTTTTAACCTAATTAAACATTAGAAAATGAATGATCCAGAATTGAAGGCCATGGCATCAGTTTATGATGCGCTGCAGGGCCTTGATGCTGGTACCCGAAAACGTGTAACGGACTGGGTACTTGCTAAATTACAGGATACTTCCTCTCCTGCAAAGGGAGCAAAGAGAGGTCGGAAACCTGGTACTAAAAATGCAGCGGCTAAAAAAGCAGTTGCTAAATCGAAAGGCGCCAAACGGGGTCGCAAACCAGGTGCTGCGAAAGCAACAACTGTAACAACCAAGAAAACCGGAAAAAGGGGCCGGCCACCTGGTAGCACAAAAAAGAGCGTGAAAGTAAAAGCAGCTAAAAAATCAGGTAGAGGCAGAGGCAGACCGCGTAAAGCAGTAGCCACCGCTTTGGCATAAATTGTTTTTCTGCTAAATAAAAAAGCCTGATGTTTCCATCAGGCTTTTTTATTTATGGGGATTGGTAATCTGTCTATAGAATAACTAACTTAAATGGAACCACGTCGCCTTTCATTTCAAGCAAGACTAAGTAGATACCACTAGATAATCCTGCACCACTTAGGTCCCAGCTGCCTGTTCCTTCTGTGACTTTCCTGGTATACAAAGGACTTCCTTCAAGGGTAACCAATGTCATGATTCCGTTTTCTACCTGGAGTCCTTTCCAGCTTACAATCACATTGCCTTTTGACGGATTAGGCACGATTGAAATGTATTGTGCCCAATCAACACTGGATGTAGAAACTATACCACTGATTACAATCGGTGTGGTGTTTGTAGTAATACATCCATTAGCATCTGTGATGGTATAAAAATATTCACCAGGAATCAGGCCTACCAAGGTATCACCTGAACCACCATTATTCCAGGTCACTACATATGGAGCAACACCACCAGAAATTTCAATTGTGATACTTCCATTATTCTGCTCCACGTTAGAGGCATCTGTTGATTTCACATCATAAGTAGCAAGTACATCTGGTTGAGTTACTTGCACACTGGCCTGGCTTAAACAACCATTCTGGTCAGTAATAGCACATGTATATGTGCCGGCAGGAAGCTGGGTAACCTCTGAAGTAGTATTACCACCTATATCCCAGAGATACGTGTAAGGAGCTACACCACCGGAAATGGTTAAGGTGATTGCACCGTTAGCATCTCCGAAACATTTAACAGAAGTGATAGCTGCCTCATGACCAATCACTGCAGGTTCCTGGATTGTATATGGTCCGGCTATAAATGGACAACCATTGGCATCGTTCACCAAAGTTTCAATAACACCTGCTGGAAGATTGTTTATAGAATTTTCAACCTGGAAAGGTCCTCCGTTGAATGAATATTGGAATGGCCCTACTCCACCAGTAACATCAACTGCAACTGATCCATTGGATTGCCCAAAACAAAGGTTGTCTACCACTGTAGATCCAACCAATGTAATAGCAGATGGTTCTGTGATGGTAAACTCACCAATAAATAAGTTTCCTTCATCATCAGAAACTACCAATTGGTAAACACCAGCAGGAAGACTATCAATTGCAGGATCAGTATATGTATCTCCATTAGGGCCAGTCCAGGTGTATGTATAATTACCTGTTCCGCCATTTACTTGGATGGATATTGCACCGGTTTCATCTGCATTACACAATACATGCTGGATATCTGCAAGTACAAGAATAGTACTTCCATCAGGCGTAACCACTACATCATAACAATTGGTACTGGATCCGCAACCGTTTTGAACGCTTAAACAAACGTTGTATGTTCCTTCAGCTGCAAAGGTATGTACCGTGTTAGGATCAGAAGAAGTATTTCCATCACCAAATGTCCATGACCAGCCTGACAAATTGCTTCCTGTTGAAATATCAGTTCCAATCATTGTCAAACCACTGGTCTGAAACTGGAAATTGGCAGCAGCAGGATCAATTTGATCGAGGACAACCACGCTGTCAACATTAACACAGGAATTTGAAGGATTCGTAACTTCAATAATATACAAACCTGGTGCATTCACAGTTGGTGTGTATGTGTTCGCACCTGAAAGAATATTTCCGTCCGGCGTAGTCCACTCAATTATATTATTTGGAGCTCCTGTACCAGCGAGTACTGGCTCCTGTATTTCACAACTAATGGGTTCATCCGTTCCAGCTTCAACAGCAGGAGGATCTTGCGTAGAATTTACCGCAACAACATTATATACCTGGCAACCTGTAAAGATGTCATTAATCTCAAGTTGGTAATCACCTTCCTGGTCTACAAGGATAGATGGCTGATTTGTAGGGCCAATAATATTTCCATTGGTTGTAGTCCAATCAAATTGATAATCACCACTTCCACCATCTACATATCCGGTAACAGTGGTTGTTGGTTGTAAGCAAGTGATCAGAGGTGATGGGCTGAAGTAAAGATCTGGTGCTGCTTCATAATCAATGTCCACGTTATCTTCCCAGATACAACCATTGCCATCTTCTACGGTTGCCGTAACAAAACCAGAAGAAAGGTCATAAATATTATTTCCAACTACTGTCCCTTCAGAAGCAAAAACTTCATAACTTCCTACCCCACCATCGATTTCTAAAGCAATCGTTCCATTGCCGA
>DASXWI010000307.1:0-7024 GCA_036503755.1 Saprospiraceae bacterium
TTTAGTACTAAATGAAAATGTCTGTACTTGCAAAGGTTCAAGGTCACCTTGTGTCAGAATTTCGATTTTCAGGATTTCTTGTTTTGTTTGATTTGGCTTTACAGAGGTGGTATTGGTTTGTTTATTCGTGCAGGAGATATATTGCATAGGGCTTGAATCAAAGGCAATCCGCGTTTCCCACAATCCTCTCCCATACGTGCAGGCGCGTAATTTACTTTGTGCCGGAGCCGGTGCATAATACATCTCCAACTCAGTAACGATTACATTTGGAAATCCTGTATTAAAAGGAACCCATTCTTCACTCCCTTTTTTGAAATATACACCCAACTCTGTTCCTGCAAAGAGTTCTACATCTTCAGTAGCTTGTTTGTTTTGAATTACTGTATACACCGGTATCTTAGGAAGGCCTTCAGAAATATCTGTCCAGGTTTCTCCACCATCTAAACTTTGATAAACGCCTGGTCCAAAAAAACCACTTACAGCGACCCAAACGGTTTGTGGATCATCATGCTTCACCGTGATATAGGACATGGCATTGCTGTGATCGGGAACGTCTCCTGTTAATTTAACAAATGGCTCGCCACCTGTGATTGATTTCCACATATAGTACGTGCCTGCGATATAAATTGTATTTGGATCTGAGGGGGCAATAGCAATCGACCTGATTTTGTCACCATGAGATATAGATGAAACTTTAGTCCATGTATCTCCTCGATCGGTAGTTTTCCATAAATCCCTGTATCCACCATAGATCACTTTAGGATCTTCTGGATCCATCGCAAAGGGGGTTACCCATGCACCTTCTCCTGCATCATTAGGTTTAATATAACGTGCGGTTTCCCAATGATTCAGGGTGCGAAAAAAGCTCCCACTTTGTGTAGTGGAGTATTGAATGTTGACATCTGAATAATCGATAATACCTTCCATCCCATCTGCACCATTCACTTGTTGCCATCCTACTGCAGTATGCAATTTAGAACCATTGTCCTGTAGTCCTGTGATGACTTCATCGGAATCAGTTGCGGAATTTCCCATTTTGTACATCTGGCTGATCGCAATACCGTTTGTTTTATCGATCCAGGTATCGCCTTGATCATAGGAGACATAGATGCCGCCATCGTTGCATTCCCATATATCGCCATTTGGCCTGAAACGCAAACTATGTTTATCGGCATGAACAGCTTGTACCAGGGATCCTGTGAAATGATTTACAATTTGCCATGTACTACCCCCATCTGTTGATCGCCAGGTGTTGATGCCGCCAACGAATAGGGTATTAGAATCTATTGGTGAAGCATCAAATCCGAGATCATAATATCCCTGTCCGCCTGGACCTATCCCGTTTGCATTCCAATGCAACAGGTTGAGGATTGAACCATCAAATACTCTTGTAAAAGTTGTACCACTATCGGTTGATTTATAAATACTGTCCAGGCCTCCGCTTTCTGTGATCGCATATACCCAATCGGGCGCCGCTTTTGTCACTGCGATTTCTGTTCGCTTGCCAGCAAAGTCGTTTATAGTCCTCATCCATGTATCACCACTGTTTCTGGATACAAAAAATTCTCCTTCGAAATTTGACCCATAGATGATATCCGGATTGGTGGGATGGAATTCCATGTCTATAAATGCCTGATCAGAAAGTTGCTCGTCCCAGGTAATGCCCCCATCTGTAGTTCTGAATGTACCATCTACAGTAGCCGCTATTAGTATATCAGGATTGGAAGGGTGTTGGATCAACCTGTTGATAAAATTTCTTTCTGCAAGTTCATAAGCAAGCCCGGTGGAATTCCAGGTCTGTCCTCCATCCATAGATTTGAGAACGCCAACGCTATTGACATCATAAGAATCTTTGTCACCAGTGGCGATATATATTGTTTGAGATTGATCATAGTCGTCAGGTATGATGATATCCGTGACACCTAATGATTCTTGTTGATCAGTGAGGCATGTCCACACTTCACCATCATTGTTGGTGTACCACAATCCTCCTGAAGCGGCGCCTGCCCAATATGTATTGAGGTCAGTTGGGTGGAAGGCTACACAATTCATACGACCGATCCCTTGTTGACCACCGTTGGAAAAGGATGGGCCGATTGGTTTCCAATCAGAAACGACCGATGAACGTGTAGGTGGATGAGTCTTTTGATGTTCGCGGACTATTTCCAGTGCACTCTTTTGCGGGAAGGCACCTGTCTTCATGTCTGCACGATGTTCCATGATGTATTCCCAGCGCTTAAATTGTTTCCATCCAGCAGCTTTCCTGGTTTCTCCGATTTCGACATAATATCCATCAATGACATTGAAGGGCGCCCAATACGATTCAAAGGCTTGTCGATAATCGAAGAACGTAAGTTCTTTACGAGATTTTCCCTCCGGCAGGTTTTCCAGCCAGGGCTGCGCTTGTACTTGCATTGCAAATACAATCAATAGAAAAGTCATTGAGACAATCCTCATGGCAAATGATATTTGATCGATGTAGGAGAGGGAACGGGTCCAAGATAAAGAATAAAAAATTGCTAGCGAACTAGGTAAAAGTTTCCGATTTGGAAACTTCTACCTAGTTTTAGGGTTATAACACAAGTTTGTGCGACTAATCACGTTTGCTTCGCTCCGTCAATTTGGTGATAAACACCCTCAAACCATGATGGCCATCAGTGCATGGTACAAGATTGTAAAAAGTAGGCAGGTAAATTGGAAGAAACCACAGGATGTAATAAATACGTTTGGTGTAGCAAGAGTTGATATTCTTTCCGGGGACAGGGTTTGCATAAACCTTGGAGGAAACAATGTCAGAATCATTTTAAAAGTGGAGTATGGTTATGGCATTGCATTTGTCCGTTGGATCGGATGGCATAAGGATTACGACCAATTAGGGGATAGAATTTTTACAATCTAAAATTGAAGAAAATGACAACCTGGCGACAACTATCGAGTAAAGCTGAGTATAAAAGAGCTGTAGAACGAATTAACATTTTAATGGATGCTACAAGGTCGGATGATGTTCAGAATGAACTCACCCTTCTTTCTTACCTGGTTGAGGAATATGAGGAATATCATTACTCACTGCCAGATGCTCCTGCACATGAAGTTGTGAAATTTGTAATGGAAATGAAGGGATTAAAGCCAAAAGACTTGTTACCTATCCTCGGAAGCAAAGGTAATGTGTCGAAAATCCTGAATGGAATGGCCAGAATTCAAATAGAGAATTTAGCACCTTTAAGTTCTTTATTGGGTATACCTGTAGAGGCCTTAATCCCTAAACAAAATATTTTGACAGGGAGACATGCTGTTGATCAGGGAGCAAAAACAGCCGTGGCTGATTCATCCGTACAATACAAAAAGCGTAAAAAATAATTATAATAGGGTTACAAGAATTGGCGTTTGTTTTTATTCTTTTACAAACTTCTTTGTTTTCACAAAACCATCTCCTTTCAATTGAAGGAAGTACACACCTGGTAAAAGTTTGTCCGTCAACACTACCGTCCTGTCACTTATTTCTCCCCTGATCAAAGACTGGCCTGAAATATTGTTGATTTCAAAAGGAATCAATAATGAATTGCCTGGTATCTCTACGATCATTTGCTCTTTGACAGGATTAGGATTTACTTTGACTTGATAAGATTTTCCAGCGATTTCAACAGAAGAAATCAATACCTGGATGACATTCGATGGGTCGGAGGTGCATCCATTTTCGGTCACGATGACATAAAAGTTTCCATCCGTGGTGACTTGATAGTCTTGTGCTGTAGCTCCATCAATGATCCCATTCTGATCATACCATTGGTTGCCCGACGGAGAATCGGAATGAAGGGTATTTTCACTTTCAGAATAGGTGATCTGTGGAGTTAAAGGTTTAGCATTTACTGTAATTGTTAAAAAACTGGTGCTACCTAAACAACCACCGATATTGCCAGCAACGCTTACATCTCCTGAGACTGCAGAAGAGCTGAACGTAACATGAATTGTATTGGAATCACTCACTCCGGTTGCACCTTCTGGCAGTATCCAGTAATAGCGTTGAGCATTTTCAATTTCATCCACAGTATATATGACGCCTTCATCTCCCTGGCAAACGGATGATTCACCAGTAATCGGGCCAGCATCACCAGGCGTTGGCATAACAATGATCCAGACATTGTTGGTATAGACAGGAGCAAATGTAGGTTGAGTCACTTCTGCTCTATAAAATGTTGTGCTAAATAAAGGAGGAGTGGTATAGATGTCAGAGTTTGGGCCAATTCCTGATGTGACATTTTCCCAGTTGTTCACTCCATCAGGTGATTCCTGCCACTGAATCGAACCATTAAACTCTTGAACACGAATTTCTCCATACCATCCTGCACATAGTACCAGGTCTGAACCTGCTATTCCTGCAACAGGAGGTGATAGTGTGACGAGGACTGAATAATCTTCCACTTCACCCCATGTTGAAAAATCACATGCGGTTTCATTGGGCCCATTATCGCGGTCATGCAATCTCACCCTCATCTTTGTTTTTTCCAGTTTGGCAAAAGAGGGTGGAGCAAATGCACCGAGAAAATGATCTTCGCCGGAAGGACCGGATGCAAAAACAAATTCTTCCGGGTCATTGAAATCACCATCAATATTCCAGTCTACCCAAATCAAAACTTCGTCAGAAGCATAAGGTACTCCATTGGTCAAATCAAATTCCAGATCCTGACCTATGACCATATCAATCACTTGATGGGTATAATCTTCATATCCTCCTGCCCCTTTGCCAGAAGGTTGATCCACTGATCCCATTTTAAAATTAGAGATATACTCATAATCCATTTGGGCCGCTCCGGCTGAGCAGTATTCGAAACCAATTGTTCTGTTCCCTTCAGGTGCAGTGATGACCAAAGACCTAACTGAGTCCACAATGACAGATGTACACTCCGCATCCAAAACATGTCCAAGCGTTGCTGTGGCCGGCAGGTCGTAAGCAAGCCAGAAATTATTTCTACCGTCATTCAATTCCTGAAATCCAACAATGCTAAATTCCCCGTTGGGAGCAACGACTACATCGCCAAATTGATTATCGGTTGAAAACGTGTTGGATGAACCAGAATAAAAAAGTCTTGCATTCGAAATATCATTCAATGCATCTGTTGAGCCTTCCGTATTGAAGGTGAAAGAGGTTACACCGAATGGATTCAGATTGCCTGTAGTTGAAATTTCAACTCGCAGGATTTCCTGGTTGACCTGGTCTGGGGCTACCTGCTTTTTATTAGGATGTGCTGAGGAGCTTGAGACATATGACATCAGCGTTGGGGTGTATTCAATTGGCGTTTCCCAAAGGCCTCTTCCATACGTGGCAGCTCTCAATTTGCTTTCACCAGGGTTACCGGCATAGTAAATTTCAATTTCACCTATCCTAACATTTGGTAAGCCAATGTTGTATGGAACCCAATCTTCATCTCCTCTTTTGAAATAAACACCCAATTCAGTGCCAGCATATAAATGCACAACATCCGTCTTCTGTTTATTCTGTACAACTGATGTAACAGGTATCGGAGGTAATCCAACAGAAATACTTGTCCAGTTGAGTCCACCATCAATGGATACATAAATGCCTGGATTAGTATATCCACTAAGGGCTACCCAAATAGTGTTTGGATCATCATGCTTGACCGTGATGTATTCTATATTAGCATTAGCGACAGGAAGATTGCTGGTGATGTCATTCCATTCACCTCCACCAGTGGTCGTTTTATAAATCGTGTTATAGTCGGCCACATAGAGATGACTTGGATCCGAAGTCGAAATGCCCATAGAAAGGATTTGTCCATCAGGATCTATTTCAGAAATCGGTGCCCAGTTATCACCCCGGTCTTCGGTTTTCCATACTTCATTATACCCACCATATAAAATATTCGGATTGGAAGGATCAATGATATAAGGTGTAACCCATGCTCCGTCATCAGGAGGAGTGATATTCGTTGAGTTCATCCAATGATTGTTCGTCCGTTCTAATGAACCAAAATAAACCGTTCCGTATTGGATATTGACGTCCGAATAATCAATCAGGCATTCCATTCCATCGCCACCCATTACATCAAACCAGTTGCTTCCGGAATGAAGTTTTGAGCCATTATCCTGCAGACCAGTCATAATATCTTCCGGTCCGGTTTGAGAAACACCAAGCCTGTACATCTGGCTGATCTGGATACCATGGGTTCTATCTGACCAATTAGAACCATTGTCCGTAGAATGATACACGCCACCATCATTGCACTCAAACAAATCTCCGTTGGCGCGAAATGCCAGTCTATGTTTGTCAGCATGTACAGACTGCACTTGGTCACCCCACCAATGATTGACAATGGACCAATTAGCACCACCATCTATAGAACGCCAGGTGTTGACTCCACCGACAAGCAATACATTGGCATCAAATGGAGATGCAGCAAGACATAAGTCATACCATCCTTGTCCACCAGTCCCACTACCATCAGATTCCCATGTCAACAAATTTTTAGTACTTCCACTGAAGACTTCTACAAATGAATTTCCATTATCCGTAGATTGAAATATACCATATAACCCACTTTCACCATTTGATGCAACTGCGTACACCCATGATGGTTGATTGGGAGAAACAGCAAGTTCTACACGACGTGCATTCCCGTCACTATAAACCGGTCCGCTAAAAGTAGTGGCATCTGTTGAAAGATGGATCTCTCCATATTTCGTTGAGCCGTAAATGATGTTTGGATTAAGTGGATTAAATTCTAAGTCAATAAATTCGATAGAAGTCATCTGAAGACTCCAGTTGGTTCCTCCATCTAAAGTCTTGAATACACCTCTTGTGGTTGCGGCAATTAAAATTTGATTATTTGTTGGGTCGATGAGTAGCCGGTTGACCATCTGTCCTTCATAAATCGTGAAGCTAAGTCCTGTTGAATTCCAGGTGTTCCCACGATCTGTTGATTTCAATACACCAATGCTTCTGTTGTCCCAACCATCACGATCACCTGTAGCGATATAAATGGTGTTTGATGTTTCAAAATCATCTGGG
>DASXWI010000308.1:0-3780 GCA_036503755.1 Saprospiraceae bacterium
GATTACAACAGTAAACCTGATGAAACATTTCCATTTGATCAAAGCAAAGAAAGATGGAGCATGTACCAACTCAAACGCCAGGTATTACCACGTCTCTACTGGGGAGCTATTCTTCATGGCCACATGCAAGGCTAACTACAGGTACCCATCCTGGTGAACACTTTTCACCGCTCTTCCAGAAGGATCATTTGTATTTTGGAATGAAGCATCCCATGCCAGCGCTTCAGGCGTACTACAGGCAACTGATTTAACCGAAGGTACACACAAGGCTGCTGCATCAGAAGGAAAATGTTCCGCAAATATGGTTCGATACCGATACTCTTCTTTAGATAGTGGAGGGTGTATCTGAAACCGTTGAGCAGCATTCTCCATTTGCTCATCGCTCACGGTTTGGTTTGCTACCATTTTTAGATTATCAATCCAACTATACCCTACTCCGTCTGAAAACTGTTCTTTCTGACGCCACACTATACTTTCCGGCAAATAATCTTCAAAGGTTTTTCTTAAAATCCACTTCTCGATTTTACCATTTCCTGCCATTTTATCTTTTGGATTGAGACGCATTGCGACATCCATAAATTCTTTATCCAGAAAAGGCACTCGCCCTTCGATACCCCATGCCGCCAAAGCCTTATTTGCTCGCAAACAATCGTATAAATGCAGCTTACTTAGTTTGCGCACTGTTTCTTCATGAAATCCTTGCGGATGTGGTGCTTTATGAAAATACAAATAACCTCCGAAGATCTCATCCGCACCTTCACCGGATAACACCATCTTGATCCCCATGGATTTAATCACCCTTGCCAGGAGATACATTGGCGTAGCTGCGCGGATCGTAGTGACATCGTAAGTCTCCAGGTGATAAATAACATCCCGAATGGCATCCAGGCCTTCCTGGATTGTGAAATTTATTTCGTGATGAACCGAGCCAATATGATCCGCTACTTTTCTTGCCGCAGCAAGATCAGGTGAACCAACAATCCCAATTGCAAAAGAATGTAAACGAGGATACCATGCTTGTTGTGTATCTCCTGATTCAATCCGCTTTTCTGCAAATTTTTTCGTGATCGCTGATATGATGGATGAATCCAATCCTCCTGAGAGTAGCACCCCGTAGGGTACATCTGACATTAGCTGACGATGAACAGCGGCTTCAAGTGCATTTTTTAATTCAACTGAATCCGAAATATTATCTTTTACATTTTCAAAGTCTGTCCAATCTCTGGTATACCATTTCTGAAGAGTCTGTCCTTCCTGGCTGTAGAGATAATGACCCGGAAGAAATTCCTGGAAACGACTGCATACACCTTCCAATGCCTTTAGTTCTGATGCGGCATAGAAGTTTTCTGATTCATCCCATCCAATGTATAATGGAATAATACCCATATGATCCCGAGCTACCAGGTAGGTATTTCTTTCCTGGTCATAGAGGATGAAAGCAAATATCCCATTCAGGTCTTCAAGAAAATTTATTCCTTTCTTTCGATAAAGTGCAAGGATGACTTCACAATCAGAATGTGTCAAGAATTCATAATCCTGCAACCCCTCACGTAATTCCTGGTGATTATAAATTTCACCATTGACAGCAAGAATCAGTTTTTTGTCCTTACTATACAACGGCTGTCCACCTGATTGTGGGTCAACGATGGCAAGCCGCTCATGGGTAAGTATAACATGGTCGTCACTGTAGATACCAGACCAATCTGGTCCACGATGTCTGATTTTTTTGGACATCTCCAGCATCCTCGGTCTTAAAGGGCCAGCATCCTGATTCGTCGTAAAAACTCCAATAATTCCGCACATTCGTAATTCCTTTCAATGGCTTGATAAAATGTTTCAAAGATTATATACTACTACAACATGATCAACCTGATATTACCTTATGACAACGGGGCAGGTATTCTAAAATTGTAAAAGAATGCAAGGGATTCCGGATTACGCATTGCATCCTTACTTAAAGATGATGAGGTGCTCATGCCCATCAATATTTTTTTAACCGGCGCTTCCATTTTTTTACCACTGATCGTATACGGAATATCCGCTACCTGGATGATATCGTCGGGCACGTGTCTGGGTGTGCATTTTACTTTCAGCGCTGTGACAATTTCTTTAATCAACTCATCATCTAAAACGTTATTGTCACGCAATTTGACAAAAAGCGGCATATAATGTCGTCCGCCTTCCAATTCAAGATTTACAATCAATCCATCCTCGATGGCTGATATCGAATTGAGAACACTATATATCTCTGACGTTCCTATTCTGATCCCCTGCCTGTTGAGTGTTGCATCGGATCTTCCATAGATGATCACTCCTCCGTCTTTCGTAATCTTTACCCAATCACCATGTCTCCATACGCCTGGAATGTCTTCGAAATAACTGGCATGGTATCTTTTCATTCCAGGATCATTCCAAAAATAGATTGGCATGGACGGCATTGGTTTTGTAATCACCATCTCCCCTAGTTCATTTGTCACAGGATGCTGTTGATCATTATACGCATATAGCGAACAACCCAGTCCTCTGGCTTGGATTTCACCCTCGATAACTGGTTTTTCAATTACTCCACCTACAAAAGCAGTACAGACATCTGTACCACCACTCATTGAACACAACCAAACACGTGGATGAATGGATTGATAAACCCAGTCAAAGGCCTCAGGAGGCAAAGGTGATCCTGTTGATCCAATGCTTCGGAGTTTACTTAAATCCATATGAGATCCAGGTGTCAGTCCTTCCTTCATGCAAGCAACCAAGTACGGTGCACTTGTTCCGAAATGATTGATGGACCATCTTGAAGCTAGTTCCCACAGGCGGTTGAGATTGGGCTTACCCGGACTTCCATCATACAAAACCATTGTAGCTCCAAGTAACATTGACCCTTGAAGGAAATTCCACATCATCCATCCTGTAGTGGTATACCAGAAGAATCGTTCACCTGCATGGACATCATTGTGAAATGCAAGATATTTCAAATGCTCAAGCAAGCATCCTCCATGTGAATGCGTAATTGCTTTTGGTGCACCTGTTGTTCCACTCGAATAAAGTATCCACAAAGGATGGTTAAATGAAACTGGAACAAAATCAACCTGACCTGAAACACCTTGTGGTAAAGTATCATAGAATGTCACATGCAGCAAGTTACGCTCGCTAGAACAGTGGATATATTCAATGATAAGTGTGTTTTGCAATTCAGACAAGGAAGACCTGATGACCTCGATCTCTTGAGTACGGTCGTGTCGCTTGCCATTGTATTGATAGCCGTCAGCTGTAATAAATAACTTGGGCTGGATTTGTGCAAAACGATCAACAACACTACTTGTTCCAAAATCTGGTGAACAGCATGACCAAACTGCTCCCAGGGAAATCGCAGCAAGGAAGGCATAAGTTGCTTCCGGAATATTTGGCAAGTACCCGGCTATTCTATCGCCAACTTCAATACCATGTTTTTTGTAATAAACTTGGAATCTCGAAACCTCCTTCCACATTTCTTCCACACTTATAGTTCTGCCCGGTTCACTTTCACTGGCGAACAGCATTGCATTCTCTTGATCCATCATGCCTTTGAAAATATGTTCAGCATAATTTAGAGTGCCTCCCTCAAACCAAACGGCTTCAGGCATTGGACCTCCTGAAAGAACAGACTTGTATGGGGAATGAAACTTTACAGTAAAGAAATGCACAATCGTCTCCCAAAATATCTCCGGTTTATCGACAGACCATTTCCACAATGCTTCATAATCTGAGAATGTCAGACCATGTTGCTTGCGAAGCCATTCC
>DASXWI010000309.1:0-10040 GCA_036503755.1 Saprospiraceae bacterium
GGTTAGAAAATTTACAAGATTGGAATCTTTCAAGATCAAGATTCTGGGGGATACCACTTCCAATTTGGCGTACCTCGGATGGTGCTGAAGAAATCTGCATTGGCTCAGTAGATGAATTAGCCACACAAATTGATGCTGCTAATAAGAAACTGGGTTTGGATCAAAAGACTCCAGGAGATTTGCATCGGCCATTTATTGATGAGATCACGTTAGTTTCTTCAAAAGGCCATCCCATGAAGCGGGAGACTGACCTGATCGATGTTTGGTTTGATAGCGGTGCAATGCCGTATGCACAATGGCATTATCCTTTTGAGAACGAGGATGTATTTAAACAAAACTTTCCTGCTGATTTTATTGCAGAAGGCGTTGACCAAACGAGAGGTTGGTTTTTTACCCTCCATGCTATTGCTACAATGGCCTTTGATTCAATCGCTTTTAGAAATGTGGTGTCGAATGGTCTCGTCCTGGATAAGAACGGGCAAAAAATGTCTAAACGATTAGGCAATGCTGTTGATCCATTCAAGACCATCAGTAAGTATGGTGCAGATGCCACAAGATGGTACATGCTATCGAATGCTCAACCTTGGGACAATCTCAAGTTTGATGAAGAAGGGATTACAGAAAGTACACGAAAACTTTTCAGCACTTTATACAACACCTACTCCTTCTTTGCCCTGTATGCCAATCTTGATGATTGGAATGCAAGTGATGGTGGAGTGATGGCAGTGGCAGATCGACCGGAGATAGATCGCTGGATTTTATCCAGGCTGCATACCCTTATCGATGATTATCATGCGGATATGGATGACTTCGATGTTACTTCAGCTTGTCGTCGCATAGAAGTGTTTGTCAATGATCATTTGTCTAACTGGTATGTGCGTCTCAACCGCAGGCGTTTCTGGAAAGGTGAGTTGTCAGATGACAAACGGGCTGCTTATGCAACCTTGCATGAATGTTTATTGGTTATATCGCAGATGATCTCTCCAGTGGCACCATTCTTCAGTGATTGGTTGTATAGAAGCCTGACTTCATCTTCAGGAAAACATCCCGAAAGTGTACATCTTACTAATCTTCCAATACCTGCTCATGAGCTATTGGATGAAGCATTGCTGCGTCGTATGGACTATGCACAGCATATCAGTTCGCTGATCTTGTCTATTCGTAAGAAGGAAAAATTAAGAGTGCGCCTTCCATTACGCCGTATCCTGTTACCAGTACTGGATGATCGTTTTCAAACAGATATTGACCAAGTCAAGGAATTGATCCTTTCCGAAGTTAATGTCAAAGAAATCGAATACATCAAGGACACAACCGGTATGGTTAGTAAAAAGGCGAAAGCCAATTTTAAAACACTAGGCAAGCGGTTAGGAAAAAACATGAAAGCAGCAGCTGATGTCATTCAGTCGCTCGATCAGGATGCAATTGGAAAATTTGAACGTGATGGTGTATTAGATCTGACCATTGAAGGAGAACAATACACCTTGGAAAGGGAAGATCTCGAAGTGATATCCGAAGATATCCCTGGATGGCAGGTTGCCTTTGAAGACGGAATCACGGTAGCACTTGATGTTACCCTAGACGATGAGCTCATCGCCGAAGGAACTGCACGTGAGTTAGTCAATCGTATCCAGAATCTAAGAAAGAGTAGTGGATTGAATGTCACAGACAGGATCGATATCAAAGTAGAGGCATTACCTGGAATCGCAGAAGCCATCAATAAATATGGTGATTATATTAGGACGGAAACATTGGCCAATTCATTGAATACCGGGGATATGCCTGGTGTTTCAAAAGTGGAATGGCTTGAAGGGGAGGAGATAGGAATTGCCATTGAGCGTTAATTGTCAAATTCGCACCAAATTCATTTATCCATTATTACTCTTATTCAGTCGTCACGTATGTATTTCTCCTATAAAATGTATCTAAGGGTAAATGCGTTACTAGTATTTTGAGCCACATCTGACGATAGCCAATTGATACAAGGTTTATTCAAAGCAGGATATTTCACTTCTGTGCCCTTAAGGGCATTGATCTGCTTTGCATACCTCCTTTCTACTTTGAATGGTTTATCTAATGGAAAGGAGACAATCCAACCAACTACCGAGTTTCTATGCAACCTCACTTTTCCACAAGCCGCAGTCAGTGATGTCAACACGATTTATATTCCTTTTACACTAGTTGGCCAGTTGATCATGGTCCAGGCAAAAGTAGATACAGTCACGGGCTACTTCATGCTGGATACTGGTTCAGAAAAATTGGTCCTCAACAAGGAGTATTTTGCGGCGGGCAGCGATGGTCGTGTTGTGGCTGCCGTCGGGAATACGGGAATGGTAGGTGGAGTCGTTGAAAAACGTGTGGACAGCATCCGTTTAGATCAACTGGTCATCTATGACTTAAATGCTCACCTGGTTGACCTCCATCATATTGAACTCAAGAAGAATGTCCGGATGATTGGGATCCTTGGATACGAAGTCTACAAAGACTTTGAAGTCTTCATAGATTTTCAAAACAGGGTGATTGTATTGACGAGGGTGAATAAGAAAGGGATACGTATTGATACGCTTGCTCCTTTTGAAATGCCCTCCGATAGCCTCAATTTTGACCTGAGACATCACTTGATTGTGGTGGAGACGAAAATCAACTCCGTAAAGCTCGATATGATCCTGGATTCAGGCGCCGAACTTAACCTGGTGGATCGGAAAGTAAACCGGAGGGTACTGGATAACTTTACCATTATCAAGCGGGTTAACCTTCTAGGAGTCGGTCAGAAGCAGGTGGAAGTACTGGCCGGTGTTATGAATGATGTGAATTGCGGGTCTCAATATTCCCAAAAAATGAACACGCTTTTAACTAGTATGGATGAGATTAATTCATCTTTTGGCGTAAACCTTCAGGGTGTCCTCGGGTATGAATTTTTGAAGACCAGGAGGGTATTGATCAATTATCAGAAAAGAAAGCTCTATTTTTTCAGCCAGGTGCGGTCATGAGAAGAGGTTTAAAACATACGATCCATTTTATTTTCCTGGTTTTCACCTGGATCATGACTCCTGTTTCATCTTATACCCAGGAAATTGCCAAACCCTATTATTTCGAAGGAGAAGAGGTTGTTTTCGTTTTTGACATCCGCAATTATGCTAAAGCATTGTTGGGTGAGAATGCATTAAAAGTGGATTTTGCAGACCTCGGCATCGAGGAAGTAGCCGTCACAGGGCAGTTCAACAACTGGAGTAAAAAAGGGTGGAAAATGACCAAGCGTGACGAATTCGTTTTTGAATTGCGTAAACGCATCCATGATTTTAATGATGCCTTCCCACTTGACTTCAGGTACATAATCAATGGCAGATATCTCGCTGACCCTGATGGAACGATCACTGATAAGCGCCAGTTTGAAGACAACTTCCTGGAGGATATCTACAAAGTAGATCTCTCCGTGATCAAAATAGTAGAAGCTGGGCAGGGCAATGTAAGGTTCTTCCTAAATGAACATTACAATGCAAATGAAGTCATCCTTGCGGGTAGTTTTAACGGATGGAATGAGCATGCGATTAAAATGATCAAAGTGCCCGCAGGCTGGGAACTACATGCGGAGCTACCACCAGGGCGATATGAGTATAAGTTTATAGTAGACGGAGAATGGACCCATGATCCGGTCAATAAGGATCGGGTGAAAAATGAGCACCAGACTTTGAATTCAGTCTTATATGTGACCCTTCCTGTGACTTTTACCTTAAAAGGGTATCCGGATGCAAAAACAGTTACCCTCGCCGGGTCATTTAATGACTGGAATGACCGAAAGCAACAGATGACACGCTCAGGTGATGGATGGACAGCGACAATCCCTCTTTTCGGAGGCAAGCATACCTATAAGTTTATCATTGATGGTAAATGGATCACCGATCCTGCCAATCCAATTGTCGAAGATGACGGACATGGAAATAAGAATTCGGTGAGGTTCGTCTATTGATCAGGTTTTCTTTCGGATGGGTTCTACAACAAAAAAGCAGAAACTTTCAAAGGAGTGAAAGTTCCTGCTAGGTGTTGATTGGGGTTTTTTGGCTCCTATGGGGATAGGAAAAATCAATTGGGCTTCTTTGGTTTTTGGGCACTATTGGTTTTTGGGCACTATTGGTTTTTTGGTTTTACCATCTCCCGGTAAGTAGTCCAATTTAGGGCGCATAACGTTGGGACGCTATCAGCACTAAAAGGAATACTTACCGAACTGACGGCAGCACGGTATCCGGCATTCTGGGTGTTATACCAGGAGAATAATACTACTTTAAATATTACCTTAATTAAACAAACGCTAAAATTATATCCATTAGAATAAAAACTTTACCGTTTACGTGTGCAGTGTAAAAGTAGGTTGGACTTTGAGAGGGCGCTTCACCAGAAATGGTGAGAAAGTGAAAAATAATTTTCAGGAAATCCAGCGGTTTTCGATAGCCTTTTTGATCGCTAAAGCCCTTGAATGAACCCCCAGGCTGTTATAGATCGCCTTGATATGCGTATTGATGGTATTTTCGCTCAGGTCCATACTCTTTGCCATTTGGGCGGTTGTCATCCCATCAATAATCCCCTGCAGGACCTGTGCTTGCATCTTGGTCAGGCCAGGAGCCTTTAATTTGTTGGCAGCGGAAGGTTTATGGAAAAAATGCTGGAACCGGTCCTTTACTTTCTGAATACGGTCTGCGATAGTGATATCCGAAAATTCTTTCATGATTTGTTTGGCTACCGAAGGAGTCAGATAAGCCCCGTCATCAAACATCGTGCGGAGAGAGCGACGAATGGCTTCATGGGGAAGGGAATAGGAAGAAAAGTCAGTTTTCAGCATGTATCCATCTGCCCCCAGGCATATCGCATTGAACACCTTTTGATCGGCATCAAACATCGTCAGCACCATCACTTTTATGGTCGGTACCGTTTGCTTTATCTTATAAAGGGCTACCAGGCCATCATCATCTTCCAGCATCTGAAGGTCCATCAGGACTATATCCGGTTTGTAAAGTGTGAGCTCAGTCGTTAATCCAACAGGATTTGGGAAGGTAGCTAAGAGATTAAATTCTTCTTTAATGGAATAAAATATGCTTTCCAGTTGCTTGCGCAAGGCGGGATCATCTTCATATGCTATTACGGTCCTGGTCATGTTTGGAAGTATGGCAAAGTAATGCGGAAATTCAGATCAAACAAATTTTCATAGATGTTTCACCTGCTTACACCTTGAAAGGAAAAATAAATTCAATGCGAGTTCCCTCACCCGGCTTGGAATAGACATTAAATTCTCCACCCGCTCGCGAAGCACGGCGTTTCATATTTGCCATGCCGTACCCGGACCCCTCGAGTGTGTTTTTGCTTTTTTCTTCAGGATCAAATCCCTTTCCGTCATCGGTCACCAATAACTTAATGGCTTTATGTTCCTTTTTAACCTTTACAGAAACTTTTGAAGCCTGGGCATACTTGGAAATATTTGTAAAGGCTTCATTGCAAACAGAGCTCATCTGGTATCGGATCTCTCCTGGGAGCACTAAATTTTTCAATGATTCATCCACCTCTATGGAGAAATCAATCCGGTCATCAAGGATCAGGGATTTATCATGATTGATTTTCTGGATGATGCTCATCATCTTGTCATTTACCGGATCAATGGCCCAAACCAACCGTCGCATATTCCCAACGATACTCCTGGCAATTTTGGAGATGGCTTTGATTTTTGGATGAGAAATATTTTCGTTTTGTTCAAGATCCTCTGCTGAGAGCACAATAGCAGTTAGACGTGAACCTACATCATCATGTAGATTTTCATAGAGTTTCAATCGTATGTTTTGCAATTCCAGTTTTTTACTGAAACGCAAATAAATAATATAGGCCACAATGGAAAATATCAGCAGAGCGACAAGGGTCCTAAACCACCAGGTGAGATAAAAAGGTGTTTTGATTTCAATATGAAGAATTCTCGGAACCGGATTTTCAATACCATCTGAATTGCTCGCATACAAAACAAATTCATACTCTCCTGGAGGCATACTTGGGTAACGAATTCGGTTTCCGTTTTTTTCGGTGATAAATCCTTTGTCCAATTCTTCCATGGAATAACGCAAGGAATTGGTTTCCGGGGCACTGTATTCGAGCGAATGAATCCTAAAGGAAAGAGTATTATGGCGGTAACTAAAGACGAGACTTTCGACTTCTGGAAAATGTGTGTTGCCGGTTTCTCTGCAAGTAATGGCCATTTCAGGATCTTTGTCATTGATTTGGAGCCCGGTTATTTGAGGAATGGCAGACGTACGGATTTCTCTGACACTGTCAGGATAAAAGGTGGTGATCCCACCATTAGAGGCAAAACAAAACAATCCATTCTTCATGATGCAACTGGCAGGTGTGAATTCCGTATTTGGCAAGCCATCTTCCCAGCCATATCCTTTGGCTTTACCGGTTTGAGGGTCGAAAACGGCAATGCCCTTAGAATGGCCCAGCCATAAATGTTGATGCGTATCCTTCAGTATACTGTTTATACCCAAAGCAGGTAATCCAGTTTGTGGTGTATAAGCTTTACGCAGTTTAAGTGTGCTTTCTTCAATTTCATACAGGCCAGTGCTTGAGGCAATAAAAATGGACTTCTGATCTTCTGTAATGGCCATGGCTTCGCATATACCCGTGATAGGTATGTTTGCAATTTGATCATATGTGATTGGGTCAAAAATTTTAAACTCCTTCACATTTTTATTAAGCCATATTCTGTTCTTGTGATCAAGCAGGACAGGAATATACTTTTGATCAACCGGTATCCTATCTACGATTTTGTAAAAGGGTTTTCCATTTTGATCAAAATTACCCTCCCAAAGACCCATTAATGAACTTGTATAAAAGACCTGGCCATCCAGACCAGCATGAGAGGTCAATCCAATGGAATCCGTTACCTTAATAAGTTCATTTGATAATGGCTGATATATATAAATACCCGACCAGGTACCAATCCAACATCGCCCCTTTGTATCAAGTGTTACCGTTTTGGTCTTATGCGATTTTAACCCTTCAAGAGGTTTATAAGGTTTGATGGTCACGCCTTGACGTAAATCAATTTCAAGTACACCATCGGTTGTTGTAAAACACAACAACTTACCTGGTTCATGTTCGTAAAGTTTAATGGGATTGATTTCTGTATTAAACGGGATGTAATCAGAGAATTGAATAAAACCAAATTTATTTTTTTGAGGGTGGGCATAATGCAATCCAACCCCAAGTGTTGATAACCAGATAGTACCATCCTTATCCCGGGTTATGTAATTGATTTTTTGAAAACCTCCGGATGCTGACCTCGGACCTGTGTTCTGATGTTCATTAATGAATGTGGCTTTACGCTTGTTGAATGTTTTCAATCCACCATTAAGGCTTCCGATCAGGAAGATGGAATCATTCAGCTTGACCATACTTTCGCATTCAGACAAAGGATACGATTCTGTATGACCGTTGAGGAAGGAATACCGGATCAGCGCGATTGATGATAGAAACCAAACTGTCGTATCACCTTCAGCTAATACCGGCTTAATATTATTTGTAAGGATGTCTTCTGATGAACTTAACTTGCGTGGCAGACTCATTTCCCCGGCGGTATTAATATCTACCACGCTAATTCCCGCCCAATCCCTGCCGCGTATCAATATGCGGGTGATATTGCCAGATGGATCTGTTATGGGCAAACAGCGAACAGAATTCTGTTTGACCTGGCCTTTACAATCTATTTTCCCGGTTGGGATATGGAAGGTAAACACATAATTGTCTTCGGCCAATAGCCACAGATATTGCTGAGGGTCGATATAGAAAATATAATACCCTTCAAGAAATTTGGCTTTAGGATCAAAATCATTAATCTTGAGTTGATAGTGGTCAAAACAATCCTGGTTCCAATTGTATTTATTGATGGCATCATGGGTGGCAAACCAGATATCACCATTGTAGTCTTCAAAAAAATCACTCTGAATATTTTCTCCGAGCATCGAAGCAGGGTCATTTTCATCCGGCATGTACACTTTAATAGAAGTGCCGTCATACCGGTTGAGACCTGCAATAGAACCAATCCATACAAACCCACGGGTATCTTTATAGACAAAGTAATTGGTTGCTTGTGAGAGACCATCTTCTATCCCCAAGGCATGCCAGGTGAGTCCGTTTGTCTGACCGGTAGCAGAATAGCAAACAAACAAGGTGAATACCCAGTATAAAAAGGTTCTCAACATTGACGTACCAAATTGTTGGACAAAAAGGTACGTAAAATCATCCTATTGACATTCCGGAGGGCAGGGCAGATAGACGACATCTGTAAGCCCCATCTTAGGTAATCCCTGGTCATCTAGGACTACAAGTCCAGTGACCTGAAGGTTAATTTGCAAACTGGCACTGAAATATGAGATGTTCATCCGGACATAATTGACTTTTACATCCAGGTTAGGGTAATCACGATAATCCGACCATGAATAATTGATTGGATTGTTGACGGCGCTGCCACCGAAGGAGACTTGGGCAATTGGTCTTGAAATTGGCATAAGGGAAGAGAATGGGGTGAAAAATAATTATCGGAGTAAATATAAAATTATTACCAAATAACAAGGCTATGATCGAAGGTTAATCATCCCTTTCAAATACATCACTGCTTTACCGGCGATCAGGACGCGATCATTTTTCAAAGTGCATTTAAGAAATCCTCCCCTGAAGGATAATTGTCTTGCTGTTAGGTTATCCTTTCCAATGCGTTGAGCCCAATACGGTGTAAGCGTGCAATGCGACGACCCGGTGACCGGGTCTTCAGGAATGGAATATGCAGGAGCAAAGAACCTTGAAACAAAATCGACCTCTTCACCTGCAGCCGTCACGATCAATCCGCAATGACCCAATTGGAGAATAGCTGATTGATCAAATGAGCTATTAACGATGGCATCCTGGTTTTTCAACACAAACATATAATCCCTCTCACCTTTATAGGCTTCAAGTATAGTCGCGGTTGTACATGTTTTCATTACAGAGGATATATCCACTGGTTGGTAAGGGTCTGTTGGAAAATCAAGTGAAAGCCATTCGCCTTCCTGGGATACAGTTAGCAAGCCACTCCTTGACTGAAACCTGATCTGATCCCTCCTGTATCCCATTTCGTTGTACAGCACATACGCTGCAGCTAATGTGGCATGTCCACAGAGATCTACCTCGACACCAGGAGTGAACCAACGAATATGGTAGTCATCTCCTTCCGGAACAAAGAATGCCGTTTCAGCGAGATTGTTTTCTGCAGCTATGGATTGCATCAACTTGTCCGAAGGCCAACTTTCAAGTGGAATAACTCCCGCAGGGTTGCCTCCGAATAGCTTGTCTGTGAAGGCGTCAATTTGGTATAGGGTCATGGTGTAAAAATACTAATGCCTTTACTAACTGGCGGAGAAAACTCTATCCAGTGGCATGATCGAGATCGCTGGCGGAGAAAACTCTCCCGGATCAAATACTTCGTATTTGACGGGATCTCGCTTCGCTCGACATCCAGCGGCTGAATCTCTATTTTTCCACATAATCAATTTTCAGAAGGATACTGCTAAGGACGTAGTTAAACATATGTTTGAATTGATCGTCTCTTTTTCCTTCAGAAAGATATCGTCTTTGCTGCTAAGCTTCCGGCCCTCTATCATCCAAACAGCATTGTCAAGGATACGATAGTCAATGCCAAAAGAAAAACCGGATGTTTGGAAACCATTTTCAGTAGAGGTGATGATAATAACCTCATTGGGATCTGAATAAAATTCGCCACGGCCTGTAATAGACCATTTTTCATCCAGGAAGTATTTGGCCATCAGTACCGGGCTATACCATTGATAGTATTGGTCACTGTCAGTGGAAGCTTGTTCGAAGCCGATATCAAACCCGGCCATGAAATGGAACTTGTCTGAAAGCATGAAGTGCCCATATACGTTATGGTAAATCCTCATTTGCTTCACATCATCCGGTTTGTCGTTTCCAAAGAAGGTGCTATAGTTCAAGGTGATTTTATCAACCGGCTTAAAAGT
>DASXWI010000310.1:0-4651 GCA_036503755.1 Saprospiraceae bacterium
CCTTAGAATGTTTTACAAAAATCTTGCCTTTGTGATAATTTTCGATGATGCGGCGGGCCAGACTCAAGCCAAGCCCCCAGCCGCGGGTCTTGGTGGTGAATCCTGGTTCAAAAACCACTTTAACTTTAGAAGCAGCAATGCCCTTGCCGGTATCAGATATATCTATTTCAATATGATCTGTGTATGAATGAACAACCCAGGCGATGGTACCCGTTCCTTCTTCAAGAGCATCAAGGGCATTGCGCATGATATTTTCAATGACCCAATTGAATAATGGAGGATTGATGGCCACCATCAGTGGAGGGGTATCTGCTTTAGGCTCCTGGAATACAATTTTCCTGGATGCCCGTCTCCTTATATAATCCGTGATGCCGCGCATTTGCGCGTAGATGTCAACCGGTGTTAGTGCAGGTGCAGAGCCTATTTTACTAAATCGATCTGCGATCAGATCCAGGCGATCCACATCATTCTGCATTTCATTCAGTACCTCCAGCTGCATTTCTTTCAGTGCTTTGATTTCAACAGAATCTTCGGGATAAGATTCTCTCAGATGTTCGATCCAACCGATAATTGCACTAATCGGAGTACCAAGTTGATGTGCCGTTTCTTTAGCCATTCCAACCCAAACGCGGTTTTGCTCTGCACGACGGGCATTGTTGATGCTGATATAACCGATCGCTACAAAAGCCGCAAGGAGCAGCAATTGGATAAATGGAAAATAGGTCAATAGCTCATGTAGCTTAGAATTCTGATAATAAATATACTCCCGTGCAGTATCATCAGATATGCTTATCGGTTCAGGGCCTTTGTTTTTTAATTGCGCTAATCGCTCTGCCAGGAAAACCATGTTGGTATCAAGTTCAACCCCAAAGTTTTTTCCAAATAGAACTCCACCGGATTCGGTAGCCACAATAATTGGGATATCCTTATTGGATTCGAATATGCTCAATTGAAGTGTAACATCAGCTTCAATATCTGCTTCCAATAAAGTCTTATAGGCATCGAAAAGTAAAAGTGCTTTATTCCGTTCGCCTTCACGAAGGCGTTGAGCCAGGTAGGTGGTATAAATCAAAGATATCAGTAAGATGACCGCGCCCGCGATAGCGAGATATATTTTCCAATGTGACCGCTGTGAATTAGGCTCCATGTGATATCATCGATTGCGCAAAAAGGCATTTACACGGTCCTGCGCGTTTTGCCGTACATCGGCATAAAAGAAGTTGTAATCTGCAATATGGTAATTTTTTGTGGTGACCAGAAAACTACCCGGAAATTTAGGTTTGTTGACCCACAACAGATCTTCGTGAACCGTAGTCCTGACTAATTCAGGATATACTTTTTTAAAATCCTTCAATACCGCTCCAAGCTGTTCTTCCTTTGTGGAATTGGTGATCGAAGCATCCCAGGTTACCGGATTGGTGACGACAATATTGGAATCAGGAAAATGAAGAATTTTAGGCATGTATCCTTCCCGCACTGTGCGCCAACTGCAAAAGCAACCAGTCTCTTCCCGTTTTTGACAAGGTGGGATCGATGTATACAGATCAGCAGGTACGCTTAAGCCCACCAGGTAAGCCACTATAAATTGCTTTTGCAATGGTTTTCCATCCACAAATTCACTCACCAATTTTTTAGCATGAAATGTTCCCTGGCTGTGCGATGCTATGATAAACGGACGACCGTTGTTGTAATGGTCCAGGTAATATTGGAAGGCCGCACGCACATCTTCATAGGCTAATTCGAGGGCGTTAGCCGCGTCTATCGTTTTTTTGGTATAAAAACAGTGCAGATGAGCTTGTCGGTATCTTGGAGCATACACTTTACCAACACCATTAAATATACTTGCCTGGTAACGGATCGTGGATTCATCAGTACGTTCATTAAGTTCCTCATCCGTCAATGATGCATTCCATTCTTTTTCACCGGGTTTTCCGGTTAGGGTAGTCGGATGGATAAAAAAAACATCAATAGGTGAGTCCTCCTGAACATTTTTCCATTCCACTAAGGGCACGGCATCTGCATTATCTGATTTTGAAGGCAATGCAGCCCATTGATCAGCCTGAGAGAAATCAGGAGCCTCAGGGATTTCTTTTCCAAACGAACCTTTGGGTAGCGTTATGCAGGACATGCAACAGAAAAACAAACCAATGATTCCTGTCTTTAAGTAGGTAGGCTGGATCATTAATCGGGTTCAAATCCTAAGACGATATTGAAATTGCCATACTCCGTCCATCGAGCACCTGCGTTGAGCTTAGATTGATTATCCCATCCATAGGCATAGTCAAACCCAAGCAACCCGAACATCGGGAGGTATGCTCTTAAACCGACACCTGCGGCTCGAAGTTGATTGAATGGATTGTAATCCTGGAATTGTTTCCAGGCATTTCCACTAGTGAGAAACATTGTCGCGAAAATAGTTGAACTCGGATTTAAAGAAAGCGGATAACGCAACTCAAGTGTAAACTTGTTGAAGATGGTTGCCCCACCACTTTGGTTAGCACTCAGGTCTTCCAACTCATATCCCCTCAGAGAAATAATATCCTTTCCGGTAATTCCAAATTGCTGCGTACTCAATCCATCACCACCGACTTCAAATCGTTCAAAAGGAGGTGCTCCAATATCGGGGTTGTAAAACCCTAGATATCCAAGTTTAGCAGCCGTCTTTAACACCAGTTTGCCCACAAGCGGGGTATACCAATCTGCATCGATATTCCATTTATGGTATTCAATGTATTCATACGTGCTTTGATCATTCGCCGGGTCATATTCCCTTCCAAAGAGAGTCGTATATGGAAGCGTCAATTGAACTGTCAGGCTGATCAGGGAACCGTTTCGCGGAAAGGTAGGCTCGTTAATCGTCGTTCTGGCAATAGTCTGCTGGACAGAGAAATTCTTAAAGTTCCCATTGGAAATAACTTGACCATTCCGGTTGACAAAGTCACCCGTGGCATATTCATCCAGCTTTATAAATTCAGCACTAAGTGTGGTATTGGAAAGGAAGTTGTCATCGGGCCATTTCAATCTTGATCCTAATCCGACAAAGGCCCTTGAGATATTGAGCTTCCCTCCTCCCGGGTAATAAGTCTGATCAACATTAGTTATCACGCCACCCACTGTAAATGAATTTGGACGTTTTCCTCCTAACCATGGTTCGGTGAGTGAAAAGTTATAAGACTGGAAGAAATCTCCATTCGTTTGTACACGAAGTGATAGACGTTGACCATCACCTTGTGGCAACGGACTCCAGGCATCTTTATTAAAGAGGTTGCGCAGTGAAAAATTATTAAACGTGACCCCAAGCGTACCGATGATCTTACTTCGTCCAAAACCTCCCCATCCTGCACTCAACTCAAGCTGATCTGAAGGTCTTTCTTCTACTTCATAAATAATATCTACTGTTCCGTTCGTTTGATCAACCGGAGTTTGGATACCAAGATTTTCTGGATTGAAATAACCGAGAGCGATGATCTGGCGTTGTGAACGGATAATATCTGACCTACTGAATTTTTGTCCAGGTTGTGTTCTTAATTCACGCCTGATCACATGCTCGTGAGTACGTGTATTTCCCTTGATGATGACTTCGTCAATCGTTGCTTGCGGTCCTTCAAAAATGCGCATCTCGAGATCAATCATGTCTTCATTGACCGAGACAACCGTTGGTTCTACATTGAAGAACAAATAACCGTCATCCATATACAATGAGGTGACGTCCCGGCCATCCAGGCTGAAGCGCAATCTTGATTCCAACAATTCTTCATTAAAGACTTCCCCTTTTCGGATGCCGAGAATGCGACCCAGTTGTTCACTGGTGTGCATCGTATTTCCTTTCCACGTAATCTCACCGAAATAGTATTTCTTCCCTTCATACACGGTGACGACCATTTCCATGAGACCATCTGCATTTCTCCAGATGGTATCCCCGACGATATACGCATCACGGAATCCTCGTTTCCGATATTCAGCGATGACCAGTTTTTTATCAGCTTCAAAATCGGCTTTGACGAATTTTGATTTTTTCAGCAGGTGAGATTTTGCTTTGGTTTCTTTCAGGCTTTTCCGTAGTTCAGCTTCAGTGATTTCGTTACAGCCGGAGCAAGTGATTTTTTCAATTTTGATTTTTTCTTTGGGATCAATATCAAACACGAGGTTTACGGAATTAGCCCGTTCGCCAGCTTCTTCAACCGTTACGTTTACAACTGCATCCAGGTGACCTTTTTCGACATAATATTTTTTGATGGCGTTTATGGCATTGATCTGGTTCGCAGTTGAAGCCACTTGCCCCTTGATCAGGAATGGAGTCAGGATTTCATTGAGATCATCGTGTGTAGTTTGAGGGATACCTCTAAAAGACCAACCCGCTAAACGAGCTTGCTCGGTCAGGTGGATAGTCAGGTATATAATATTGCCGATGCGTTTATCCTGGGTAATCTCGACCTGGTCAAATAACCTCAGTTTCCAGAGGCTCCGCATCGCCCTTGTTATTTCTTTTCCGGGAATCTTGATGATCTGGCCGACTTTCAAACCGGCTACGGATTTGATTGCATTTGGATCACTGAAGAAAACGCCTTTTACTTCTATACCTCCGATCTCCAGTTCTTCAGATTCACCATCAATGGCTTCTGTTTGTGAAAAGAGGGAAATGGGCGCCCAC
>DASXWI010000311.1:0-3260 GCA_036503755.1 Saprospiraceae bacterium
TGAACAATACGGTCAAATATGAGCGCAAATTTCCATTTTTGCCTCTGCTTAGGACATTATTAAGGCAAAACCGATGAGAAAGTCATTTATAGAAGAATTGACCTGGAGGGGCATGATCCATGACCAGACTCCAGGATTGGAGGCAAAACTGAACGAAGGAATCGTCATCGGCTATATCGGCTTTGACCCTACAGCACCGTCATTGACACTAGGTAATTATGTGCAGGTGATGCTCTTGACGCATTTTCAACTTTGCGGGCACAAGCCAATTGTGCTGATGGGAGGTGCTACCGGCCGAATTGGGGATCCTTCAGGTAAAGATGCCGAACGCGAATTAAAAACGTACGACGAGCTTGACAAAAACCTGGCGCACCAGGTAGCCCAAATGAAAAAGCTACTTGACTTCGAAAGCACTGAGAATGGAGCTATCATGGTCAACAACCTTGATTTCTACAAAGACATGAATGTGTTGACTTTTTTAAGGGATGTTGGAAAGCATCTCACGATCAACTACATGATGTCTAAAGAATCTGTCAAGCGTCGCGTAGATATCGGCATGTCCTATACTGAGTTTAGTTACCAGTTATTACAGGCAAATGATTTTCTTCGACTCTACCTTGAATATGGATGTGTCTTGCAGATGGGTGGTTCCGATCAGTGGGGTAATATCACTTCCGGTACAGAGTTTATTCGCCGCAATGTACCCGAAAGTGATGTATTCGCATTGACTACACCTTTGTTGACGAAGGCGGATGGAAAAAAATTCGGTAAATCAGAGGAAGGTAATATCTGGTTGGATGCTTCGATGACTACGCCGTATAAATTCTACCAGTTCTGGCTGAATGTGGATGATCGTGATTTAGGAAAATTGTTCCGCTATTTTTCATTGTTGTCTCGTGAAGAGATGGAGCAATTGGAGAATGGATTTCAAAACAATCCAAATGCCCTGAAAGCATTGCTTGCTCAGGAAATGACAACACGTATTCATGGAGAGGATGCATGCTTTAGTGCACGCAATGTTTCCGAAATTCTTTTTAATGCAAAAGCCAGCCGCGAACAATTATTAAACCTGAGTCAGGTTGATGTTGAGTTGATCTCTGGTGAGATTCCTTCCTTTGATGTGCCGAAAAGTGCATTGGATGGTGGTGTAAACATTATCGATCTACTAAGCGACTTTAGCACCGTGCTTCCTTCAAAAAGCGAAGCTCGTCGTGCTATCCAGGGAAATGCTATCACGATCAATAAAGAAAAGGTTCCTGACATCAATGTGATACTATCCAATGATCATTTATTACATGGAAAGTACATGATGGTAGAGAATGGGAAGAAGAACAAATATATGCTTGAATTCAAGTAATACTCTCCTATGCTCCTCATACTGTCGAAGCTAAGGACGAACGACGGGCGGAGAGAGAGGGATTCGAACCCTCGGTACAGTTGCCTGTACAACGGTTTTCGAGACCGTCCCATTCAACCACTCTGGCATCTCTCCTCTATATGCAAGTTTAATTCTTTCTTTAGTTTCCTCCTGCCCCATTATGTACTTTTTGTGCTATTACGCCCGTTTACCTTACATTTATTCCCTATAAATTCACTGCTCATGCTTCGACCTGCTATTTCTCAACCTCGGGCGACAGCTCAGCAACCGCTGCTAACTTCTAACTGTTAACTTTTCACTTTGTCTAAAACTACCCGCATACCAATACCGATTCGCTACATCGCCAAATTAATGGCTGAACTTGTCCTGTTGACAACCTTCGCGTTTTTGTATAACATCAGTGCGAGTTGGTTGGATAACACTTCTTTTGTAGGCCCTGTATTGTTGGTTATCCTGCGGTTTCTGATTTTCTTATTTGGAGCTAGCCTGGTCGTACGCTTATTAGCGATGGTGTATCGCGGAAGGAAGCATCTTCCCTATCACAAGAGAGACAATGTAACCACAGGGCTCAGCAATATATTTATCATGATCATTGCTGTCTATGGGATTATTTCCGTCTTTGGTTTATTTGGGATCAGCCTGGCGCACATGTTTACTACACTCTCGATTGTGGCTGCTGCTATTGCGATCATTTCGAAAGATTTTTTCGCAGACATCATCAGTGGGGTTGTGATTAGCTTCAGCAAAGAGATCTCCATCGATGATTACGTCAAGATCGGGGATAATAAGGGAAAGATCCTGGATATCAATATTGCCAAAACGGCATTGTTGAATGAAGATGATGATATTATCTTTTTACCCAATAGCACTGTTTTCACAAGTGATGTTATCAATTACACCAAAAAACAAATCAAAAAAACGAGTATTGATTTTGAAGTGCCCACGGGTTCCGTTTCATCTATTGAAGACCTGGAATCTCACCTGATCCAGTCGCTTGCAGAATATCATCACCTGATCGAACCCAACTCCTATTATTTGCGCGTTATACATATCAAGAAAGATTTCCTGGCTCTTAAATTTCAATACAATCTGATCCAGTTTAGCCGTGAGATGGAAAGGCAGATCAAGCGTAAAGCGGTAAGGCACATCGTAAAAAACATAACCACTGCAAAAGCAAGTGTGGAAGAAAGTGAGAAAGGAAGACAGTAAGAATAAAGAATAAGGAATAGCGAATAGCGAAGTGCAAAGTAGAATTCGAAGTATGAATTCGAAGTCTAAATGAGAAGTGGAATAATAAATTTCTACTTCACCTTCTACTTCACCTTCCCTACCTCTACTTCAGATTTCGATATTCGCTATTCCTTATTCGTTATTCACTTCCCTTCTACGTAATCCCACAACAACCGCGCAGCTCTGCTTAGGACAGGCTTCCCGGTCAATTCCTCTAGCGGTACAAGGCCTCCGATACTTAAGGTGTTGATTTCAGATAATACTCTTCTTCCGTCATCATCCACGAGGGTATCAAACCCATACATGACTACTCCTTTTCGATGTAACAAAGGTGTAAGCGTCCTTTCAATGATCTTTTCTTCTTCATCTGGTTCAGCAGCAACAGCATGACCTCCTTGCGCGACATTGCACATCCAACTATCCGGTGCAGGTAATCGCAGTGCAGAACCAAGTACCTGGTAATTGGCTACAATTGTCCGCTTATCCCCCATGGTGACATTTTTCAAAAAAGTCATTGACAACATCGGGAAATGTTCTTCTGTCAAAAAGGTAGATACCTGATCAATTGACAATTTCTCATTTTCATTCCAACTATAATCCTTCGAAAGCCGTACCATACCTCTTCCTCCATACGAATGCAGTGGTTTAAGGA